>JAJHRV010000039.1 GCA_020833525.1 Thermosphaera sp. | reverse complement strand
TTGCACCTCCTCGAGCCATGATACTAATATTATGCGGACATTTATCCTTTAATGTCCGATTATTCCCAAGGAGTCCTTAGTGCAACGTGGAAGTACCATGGAATTTTATTTTTAAAGTGGTCACCTCATTCCGTAGAAAATAATGGGTGGGTGTCTTGGGAGATTCCACGCTTGATCACCGCGTAGCCCTCGAAGTCCTCTTCAAGCACATTGAGTCTGAGTTGACCATGGAGCTAAAGTCTATTCTCGAGTCTGCACTGTCATCACTTGGCTCTAGGAGTACTCCACGTGAAGTTCTAGAATTCACTGTTAAACTCGCGGTTTCCAACACGGGTGCCTCGGAGAGGTTGACTTGGAGGAGTGGGAGTCCATGTAGCATGATATTTGGTAGGTACGAGCCCGACACTAGAGAGATGATTATATACGTGGACAAAGCCCCAGAGGAGTATGGATACACCTCGATAACCGCGGTTGAGGCAACGCTCTGGTATCTCCTAGTACGCCACCTGCAGCACACTATGCCAAACTTTGCTCTCAGTGGATTTGTACTGGATTCTATGGATAAAGACACAGCGATGGAGGTTGAGGCGTGTATACTGAGTACTATACTATCAAACCTAGACTACCACAGCCTAGACGCAGTTAGCCATATACGTGGACTAGGCAGAGCACTCCCCATCATAGAGCTCTTCTCGAAGAAGCCCGCTGGGAGAGCTGGGGGTGCGCCTTTCAGTAGTGTTAGATCACTAGTCAACTACCTCGTAGGGGAGATCGAGAGACTACGCTACTTCACCGCGAAGAAGCCCGTCGCGAAGAGACTGGTTAACGACTCCAGGGTGGAGTGGTCGATATTCATTGAGAAACTTAGTTTATCTAGACGCATGGTTGTATTGGAGAGCCTTGGTGGTAGAATAGCAATATACTACATGGGGCCACTTGGATGCGGGTTCTTCGTAGACTATGTAGAAGTAGTGCTCGAAGAGCCCATTGAGTTGAATATTGGTGAACTAGAAGAAGTAGTCTTCCACCCCGAGGAGTTGGAGCCATACATCGAGTTCATTACACGCAGTGGAGTCAAGAGAGTGAAGACGGGGGTTAAGTGGGATGAGGAGGATAAACCCCTGGTATTCAATAGCCTCGGTGAAGCACTAGCCGAGTTATCCAAGGCCAAGATACCCGTAGAACTATCAAAACCAGAGTGTAGGCATCTAGGTGAATGGAGTGCACTAGTCTACAAACTACCCAGAATACTGGACTTGAAGGAGCCTGGAGTATACCACTTAGCAGAGATAAAGCTAATGCTACCACCAGAAACATGCCTCGAGTACAACAAAGCATACAGTGGGCAATCGAGGGGGTTTAAATGAAGAGGAGGGAGGAATCAGGAGGCGAGTTCCTCCAGGGACTAGTGTATGGAGTAGCTGTAACCATTATATCCTCACTAGTAGTATTGTACTTGGCGACACATGGATTCATACACTTAAGCCAAGGCTATGCCGGGTTTGCAGAGGCAGCTTTAATAGTTATCGGCGCCACCTGGGGTAGTGGTGCATTAGTCTCGCTTGGCGCGGAGAAGGGCTCGAGGACGCGGTTTATGGGTGGAGTAGTCGCTGGAACAATACTAGTTGTAATTGTAGCGGCAATAGTGTTTGCAGCCCTCGGATCGACTGGTAGGAGGGAGGAGGATTATGAGGGAAATAGATAAATATAATCTAGGCTACTATTATATAGAGGTGGCGTAGTCTTTGAAGCCCATAGGAGTAGTTGTGAGTGGATCCTCTCCTGTCGTAGTCCCTATTCACGTGTACAAGGGCTGTGAAAACTACGTGAAAGAAGACGCCTTCGTCGTGATCAAGGACGATGTAAAGAGCATGGATTACTTTGGAGTGATACGTAGTCCTAGAATGTATGACCCGCTCCTAAGTCACTACCAGAGATCAAGCATCATAGACAACCCCGAGTTAGCGAAGCAGGGTAGAGAAGTAGTCTTCGAAGCCACGATTATAAGAGTACTCGGTGTACTAATACCAGAAGGCCAGTTAACACCACCACGCCAACCACCCACACCGAGAAGCGAAGTCTACCTAGTAGAATCCCCAAGCGATGTAAATCTAAAACTAGAAACAGGCCTAGAACTTGGAAAACACAAGTTCAGCGGGATAACAGTACCAATAAAACCAGAAGCACTCAAATACCACATAGGAGTAGTGGGAGCAACTGGAACAGGTAAATCAAAACTAGTCGTTGCACTAGTAAAAGAAGTCCTAGCAAAAACCAACTGGAGAGTAATAGTGTTCGACCACTCAGGACAAGACTATGCAGTATTAGAAGAATTCAAGGATAAGGTAGTAGACAGCTCAAAGGTAACACAGGATCTAGAGTCAATATTCCAGTACTTGAAAAAAGAGACGTCGATTAGTGAAGCCGGTGAAGATGTACTCTACTTTACTCTAACACTGTATGTACTATACAATGGAGACTTGCGTTCACTCCAAAAAAGCCAGAGTCGGGGTCTCTATGAATACTCAGGAGCACCTGGAAAAGAAACGAAAATCGAGCTAGATAAGGATAACGTGAAAGATGCGATATTAAAGTTGCCAGAGCTTATCGAGACGATAGATTTAGAGGAGAAAATTAAAGAGACTCAGTGGCGAACAGCAATGCTCGTGGAACTATTCAAAGCCGTAGCTGAAAACATTTCACCACAAATGAAAAAAGAGAAACCTGCGCTGTTGTTGTCTCTACAGAAGAGATTTATTGAGTCCCTAAATGAGAGAAAGATGAGTGGTAAGGATATACTTGAGAGACTAGAGCGAGATAGATTAGTCATTGTCGACTTGAGTTCTGTGAGGCAGGAGGAGAGGAGATACCTTGTTGCATCAGTATTGCGTAGGATTTGGAATTTCATAGATGAAAGGAAGCAACCCGTGAACACACTCGTGGTGATTGATGAAGCACACAACTATGCGTGTCAGCAGGGTTGCTCGCCATCGATGGAGCTTATTGAGAGGACTGCTAGGGAGGGTAGGAAGTGGGGTTTGGGGCTGGTACTGGCTAGTCAGAGGATAATAGACTTCAGTCCTGATGTGAGGAATAATATTAACACATTCTTCTTCAGTAAGCTCCAGACGCCTAGTGACCTAGATAACTTAAAGGGAGTCCTCGACCTTGGTGGCATAGAGTACGAGGACATAGCGATCTTGGCTACTAGGGAGTTCTACTTCGCAGGGCTCGGTAACCCGTTGAAGTACCCTGTGTTGATCGAGGTGAAGCAGGTCTGAGTGTTGAGGAGTCTATTGGTGTTGTCCCGGAGCTTGTCGCGGAGCAGTTAGATAGAGTTGTTGAAAAGATATTGGGGAGTGCTGGGAATGTTGAAATGGTTTACGAGCTAGGGGGTTTGCTTCGTAAGGAGGGTTTGGTTAAGTCTTTCGGAGACTATAGTGGAGGACTCTGCGTCTACGCTGTTGACTCAGGTTTCACTGTTCCACCAATAGAGATAGCGGGTGGATATGTGTGGATTATACAGGTAGCTGAGGTAATAATGGGTAATTCGTGTGGTGGCCCACCCAGGATTAAGGCGTACGTTGAGCATCATCCAGACAGGGATTTAGCGGGTGTTGAGGCTAAGGTCTATGAGAGAGAGGCATTGTTGAGGGCTTTAGAGGCCAAGAAGAAGGGGGAGTTGGGCTTCGACATCGCTATTGTTGATGGAGAGGTGTTGACGAGGTATGGGGAGGAATTGGAGGCTGAGGCTTCTGGTGATGCATTGGAGATCATGAGGAAGGCTACGGAGTACACCGTGAAAGCCCTCGATATTGCACATGAGACCGGTACACCGATGGTGGGGGTGTTGAAGAGGAGTTACTCGGGAGACATCAAGTTCTCCCATGGCTTCTTCGACCTCGGCTTGAACGATAGGACAGTAGCCTCCATTATACTCAACCACGGGGAGTACTTAATACTCGGGACTTACGTGGATCTCGAGAAGAGAATAACTCAACAACTCAGAGAGAAGTTCAGGGATGAAGCACCCCACCCAAGGGCTAGTGCGAGGGCTAGGTGGATTGAGAAGATCCTAAACTCCTATAGGCAACACGCTAATAGAGTTAAAGTAGTCTTCTACAAGCCCATGTCGAGCACAGTGAAGCTCGCAGTTAAGACGGAGATAGCTGAGACCAGTGACTGGAGCGTGGAGAAGGTAGTATCAGCACTATCAAAGATAACCGGGAACACGGGATTCCCCACACCACTAGACTACGTCGACACACTCGCATCCGTGAGGCAAGACCTCAAGAGACTCATATATGAACTCGTATACTCGAAACTATACCAGAGAAACAAGGAGCTAGCAACACTACTCATAAGCCTAGTCAACCCACAAAAACCCATCTAAGCCCCCTACTAAATCAATTACTATAACAGAGCGTGATATTTGTTTGAAACTAGTTATTTTATCCTTCTACTCAATGACTTTTTCTCGTATACTTCTCCTCTAGGAGCCTGTTTAACGTTTTCTCAACCTCTACTCTAATGTCTTCTGGTAAAACTTCTTCGGATATCTCTATTCTCCAGGTGGTTATTGAACTGAGAGAATCCCATATGTCGTAGATTTTATCTAGGAGCCTGTCGACATCTAGCAGGGTAATGTTATTGATTTTCGCTAGGTGTTTTAGGGCTATTTCTCGTTTTCCAATAGTACTTGCATAGCCAATGTGTTTTGCTAAGTGGCATTGACTACACAGACTCCTCAGAGATACTAGTCTCGCAATACCTCTTCCATCACCCACGTAGTAACTCCAAAACTCATCTATATCCGAGGCCCTTGAACCACAAACAACACACTCATCTCTCGGCAATGTGAACCAAAATTTCCTTAGCCTCTCAATAACCCCTGGCTTGAGGCCTAGATGCATCAACTCACTGGTCTTCATCCTAACCAGTTTAGCTAGTGAAACACCCCAAAGAGGCGCTGGAACCAACTGAGGACACAGCCTATTAAACACGTCACAAACACTACTATATGCATCTCTATCCATGAACACTCATCCATAAAAACACAGCTCTTTATGTAAATATATTTTAAATTAAACAGTATAAAATTACTATGTAATAGACATGTTAGGCCGAGTTTTATGATGGATTCCTTAATTCATAACCTCATGGGCATCCTCGAGAATGCCAAGAGAATTCTCGTCATAACAAACTGTACTAAAGAGAAAGCCGTAGATATGAGAGAGGTTAAATCCAAACTAGCCAAGTTGAATCTTCAAACTCCATCATTTGATCTAGATAAAGAACCCGTATATAGAGATGTTCTCCAGGAGTTCATAAAGCCCGCTAGAGATATGTATGTAGGTCAGACAATTAAACCCGTTAAAGGGCTAGTGAAGACTCTTAAGTCTTGTGGTAAATACGTCGACTTCTATATTATTAGTGCCTGCTATGGTATTATTGGAGAAAACGATCTAATAATACCCTATGAAGCTAAATTAGACGCTTCAAATAAGGAAAAACTAAAGAAGTGGAGTGAAGAGAGAAAAGTAGTGAGTAAACTCCAGGATAACGTAGCTAGGCAAAATTTATTTTTGTCTTAGTAAAATATAGAAGAAATGGTGGTATTTTTGTTTCGAGATGTTCTCAGGAAGAGGTTGGAAAAAGGCCCCGTTCTCAGAAGGTTAAGAGAGGAGTTCTTTAAGGCGGCTACGGAGATCCTCGATCCAGACGAATTCCTGTTAGCACTACGCAGAGATATGGAGAAGCTTAATAATTATGTCTTAATTATATCGCCATTTCTCAACAGAACTACTGTTGAGAAATTCTGCAATCTTAGGGAAGTTGATAGAGTTTTAAGAGAGGGGAAGAAGATTGTGGTGGTAACAAGGCCTGCACGCATTCCTGAAGTCGAGGACCCGGAGGAGCATGGTCTTTGTATTAAGATCCTAAGAGACCACGGCATTAAAGTAATCGAGAAGGAGAAATTCCACTTCAAGGCAGTCATAATTGATGACTCAATAATCTACGTAGGGTCAATAAATCCACTGCAAATAATAACTGTGAAGTACATACCAGCAGACTACATGCTAAGATTCGTAAGCGAGGCACTCGTGGACGAGATCACCGAGAGATTCATCCCAGAATATCAAGATTGGCTAAAATGATCTACGTAAAGGCATTCAACGTCGTTCTTATCTTGATCGAGATTCTTAAATGCTCGCTAAAAACTTAAATACTTCAAAATAATAAGTTTGTTAGAGGGGTCGCTTGCAAAGTAAACTCTACGAGTGTCTAAAGTGTAAAGACTCCTCCTTTAGTCTAATTAGGATCGTAAATTCCGAAGTTGAAATTGATCAATTTATCGGAGGAACTCGTGGTACTGATTACATCTACGTATATGATAGAGGCTTCTTCATAAATGCCAAATACTTAAATGGGTGCAGAGTAGTTGCCAGGGAGGAGTGGGGACGTAAGAGGTATAAAGAGACCTATAGAATTTCTAGGGATGCGCTCGAAGGTAAGTTACTATTACATATAAGCTATTCAAATAAAGGATATGTTTTTCCACGAGTTTGTATTGTTGAGAACAATGTTGTTAAATGCTGTGATTGCCCGCCACTCGAGCGAGACGACGAGTTTATCATGCAGATTGCATCTTCATTCAAACCTCTAGGAAAAGAGGTTGAACTCCTCAAATTGTACTTAGACGTAGTTCCTAAGCTATCCAGAGAAATTCTTGACGCATTAGAGAGATCTGGGGCTCGAGGAATATTCTTCGCGGGAAAGGCAGAAAGATTCAAGGAGACTATATATAGTCCAGGACTTTCTCTCTTCACAATAATGTCTCTTATTACAGAGAGGGGAAGGGTACAGTCGCTTCTAGTTAAAATCTCTCATATCGCGGAACTCGCCATTATAGCGAGAATAGTAAAGGCTATGGATGGCATATCCATCACGGATAATTGGTGGATTGTATTTGTGTGGAATAAACCATTAACAATAGTGAAATCTAAGATAACAGGTAGAGAATACACGATATTCTACCAGCCATCGATACTTCCACCTATAATAAGAATGATCGAACCAAGTACCCCAGCACATATGATACCAGACGTGGTAGTCTTTGAAGGTAGGTTCGAGAATGTTAAACCAGGTAGGCTACATAAGTTACTAGAATCAGGTAATAGACCTCTATTAGCCGTGGAGGTTAAAACAGGTCTTAAATTCGTTAAATGGGAGCAATCAGATTACATAATCAATCAGGTAAAAACATATAGGGAATTATTGAATCCGAAAAACTTTGTACTAGTATCTCTCCGTGGTATAGACCCCTTACTGAAAGTCTATTTGAAGTCCCTAGATATAGTAGTCTTCGAAAACATTACTAATGAAGATGTTCAAAAGGAATTTGAGAATTACGTTCTCAAGGCCATAACCGTAACAAGCTAACAAACACCAGCCTAAAGCCCGTATGCTCGCAAGTCTCTTTTTAACCTTTCATTCCTTAGCCTGCTATAGTAATGATCAAATTATTCTCATTGAATTTACTTAATAGTCTTTAAAGTCTGCTGTTTTCCTGCATCTAGAGAGGAACTACTTTTCTTCTAGAAATCTCGATAATTTAGCTTTCACTTCATCCGTATAGCATTGTTTTAGGTATTTTGCTCCCCGCTTAGCTGGTAGGAGTAAGAGGGATATCTCGAACCCTCTCGACTCTATTTATTACTTCCCGAAATCCAGCTACATAGCATTAATTTAGACCATTTAGAAGTCGTTGCGTTTACCTGGAATTGCCGGATCTACTACAAGCATATTTTCTCTTTGTTCTTAATCGAGATCTGGTCGAATATTTAGAGCTTGGGGAAAGAGACTGATCTAAATAAAAACATACTTAGGATTGTGTTCTACTATACATCCACGTGAGGTATTCGCTCATATTGTTGAATTTCATATCTATGTAGTCTGAGAATACGCGGACTACTCGGACATCGCTTCCAAGATCTTGTTTCCAGTAGTTTAGCCAGTTATTTATCTCGGTATCTATGTCCTTGGCTATGATGTTACCCCAGTAGTCGCGAGTATAGTATTTCCCCGCTGGATCAAGTATAACTATTTTGCCTCCACTAACTGGTATTTGGACGGCTGCGTGTGCTCCCTTCGCACCTGAGATAATTATTACTTCGACGTAGTACTTCATACCATTGTAATTCCTGATCATCGAGGTTAGTAGTATAGCCATGTCTTCACAGTCTCCCATGCCGAGTTTTAATGTCTCGTTGGGGAACTGCCACATTTCAGCCAGGAATTTTAAGTCTCCGAAGGGTGTGTCTGGGAGCATTGGATATAATCCATCATATCTAGGGTCTATGTTATTGACAACCCAGTTGTAGAGGGCTTTTACATCTCTCCAATACTCATTCCAGTCTAAGGGGTTACTCCAACCCCCAGTAATCGAGTACACGGTTGAAGCTACTAGTGGATCATTGGGGGTAATGAATGCTTTAACATTGCTTTGATCCCACCTCATATTAACATTATCTCTCAATGAATTGTAAGCATCGATGATTTTTTGGAGCCTTGAGTTAGCATTTGCTAATTGACTCTGTAGATTCGATATCTGTGAATTTAGTGATGTGATTTGTGAACGATAGTACGTTATGTTCTCCTGTAGCCACTTAGCCAATCGGTCTCTCTCGATGGTTACTTCGTTAAGCAGTGATACGTTTTGATCTAGCCACGTCTGGAGTTGCGATATCTGTGAATTCAGCGATACGATTTGCGATTCGTAGTATGTTTTATTTCCCTGTAGCCATGAAGACAACTGATCTCTCTCTATCTTCAAGGCTGAATTTTCACTCTGCAGGCTACTAACCATCTGGCTTAGTAGATAAATATACCATGCTAGGAGACCTACAATAACCGCGAGGAGAATTATGGGTATAGTGGATCTCAGTGAATCCCGGGTACTCATATGTACCCCCTATTGGATATTTCATTTCTAATTCCAATATATTTTTACTTATGCATTAATCTATAGGATTGTGACTCAACTCTACTGATACCACGCAGTTGACTACTATCCTTAAAAGAGTGGATAATACAATAAATTAGTCGCTACATCGTAGTGTAAGAAATACTGTTCAAAGCATTAAGGATTGACTTTCCATCATGATCTCTCGTCGTATATTTATAGGAGAGTGCATATGGGGATCAAAATTTCAGTGAGGGGGAATACTATCAGCTTTACTAAATCAGGATTTTAATTAATGCTGTATATAACACGCGGCAGGGGTTAACCAGTATAAAACACCACTCTCTATTATCCAGTATAGCTTAATCCCATCGTAGTTAACATAAAACCTTTTTAATGAATCCTACTACCCTTTAATACTAGGTATGTAGTCTAGTCACGAGTACTGGTTATCCAACCTAGTCACATACAATGCTGAGGTAGTCTATTCACTAGTGTTTAATATCCATAGTAGTAGTTTATTGATGGACATTTTAGGTAGTTATGTAACGGTCTCCACTAAAGTTAAACGAGAGATTATGGAGAAGGCTAGGAGGCTTGGGATTACTCTCTGAGTTTCTACGGAGAAAGCTCAAAGAAAAGGTTGAAAGGGAGGTAGAGTTGATCACTAGGAGGCTTCGTGAGCTTAGAGAAGTCCCCGATGCAATAAATATTGAGAGGGCTGTGAGACACGTGTGAGAGGATAGGGTGTCATAGTGTAAAGACTCCTCTACGACTCCTCATCACTGATTAAGGCCCTCAAGGAGAGGAAAGTAAACGTATTAGCCGGGAACTATATACCGTAGTTGACTATATACAAGGTTTTAAATGCCCTTTGGAAGGAGACACATCTTCTTAAATCCATCCCAGAAAGCAAGGTAGTGGCACTGGCAGAGGTGTTAAAGCAAGTTATTGGCACAATGGAAATCCTCGATCACCGGGGACTCGAGGAGGGAATACTGCGAATAGCGATCCAGCCTGAATTAACAGCTTACGACTCATCATACATAGTCCTAGC
>JAJHRV010000038.1 GCA_020833525.1 Thermosphaera sp. | reverse complement strand
AGCTTGGAGACGCTAGAAGGGTTATTGAGAATCCACACCATCCATACACTAAGGCACTCGTAGAAGCTATACCAGAGCCAGATCCCGAGAGAAGACACGTAATCAGGGAACCTCCAATTAAGGGTGAAGTTCCATCGCCAATAAATATACCCACTGGCTGTAGATTCCACCCGAGATGCGTTGCACTAGATCAACACCCCGAGCTCGAAGAACTCTGCAAGAAGAAAGAGCCGCCATTAATCGAGGTAGAACCCGGTAGATACGTTGCTTGCTGGCTCTACGCTAAGAAATAGTTTTTTCTAGTAAACCAAGTAATAAGCCATCTTTGTCTCCCACGATTCTCGCAATATGCCTCCTTCCAATATCTACTCTCAAGCCCCTCCGACCCCTTACACCAATTAAGTACTCGCCATTGATCACTCCAAGAAACTCGCCTCTAAGCCAACCACGAGCAATGACATCGACTTCAACAAGATCTCCCCTACTATACTTTGGTTTAATTCTACGAGCATAGTGCATACCCCACTCATCCATACTCCACTTAAGTCTAACACCAGTCTTCTTCTCGAGTTCATCAATGAAGCTCCAGAAGTCACTCCATGAAACTTCTCTAATCCATGAACCCCGGCCATACTTGTGTTTAATAAACTTTTGAATTGTTACTGGAGGCCACTTCTTACCCGCACCAACTCTAATAGCCCAATCTATGACCCTCAATAAGTCTTCGTCATTTAACCCAGGGAGCCATAGGGGTGTAACGTGTAGATCTATAGATGTCTCCTTCACAAGGTACTCTGCTACTTTTAAAACACGGTTTACACTATACGCTGGGGTTCCATAGAGAAACCTCGCTTTATCCTGGTTGAGGGTTTCAATACTGAGGTTTACTCTATCAAGTCCAGCTTCATGTAGTTTATCCACTAGTTTCTCGGAGAGGAATAGTCCATGGGTCTCTAGGGCTATTGATTTAACTCCGTTGATATTCCTGAGTTCTTTAATTAACTCCACTAGCCATGGATATGTTAAAACGTCTCCAATGGTGTCGAGTAGTACCTCTACACTGCACCCCTTAATCTTCAAGACACTCTCAACACCCCTCGTGATCAAGCCTGGCTCCGCAACGTACTCTGCCCATCTATGTATTGACTTCAACCCAGCGTCAACACTGCAAAATATGCAGTTTTGTGGGCATATAGTCGTGGGCCTAGCCTGTATAACATTTGTCCCTCGATCAATAACACCAATCGCAATATAGCCCATTGGAGGGAGGTCGCTGTCCAGTCTATATATTAAACGACCATCTCTAAATCTACCTATTTCAACCGCTTTACGTTGAAGACTCAACAAAACCCTAGAGACATGAGTATATTTACTACACCCTCATATATTCAATCAAAGGTGTGAGTATTGCTCCCGGAGGAGAAGACGGGTATATTGGGTTGGGGCTCATACATACCCCGCTGGAGGATTGATCTAAAGGAGATAGCGGATTTATGGGGATTCAACCCAGTGCAACCCGTGGAACTAGCCGTATCGGAGAAGAGCGTCGCCGGCGTAGATGAAGACGCTGTCACTATGGGATGGGAGGCGGCGTTGAATGCATTAAAGAGAGCCGGCATCAACCCCGGAGAAATTGGCGCAGTTTGGTTTGGAACAGAGAGTAAGCCATATGCTGTAAAGCCGTCAGCGACGATCATAGCTGAGGCGCTAGGCATAACCCCTAAAACCATGGCTTCAGACTGGGAGTTTGCATGTAGAGCTGCGAGTGAGGCAATTCGAGTAGCTATTGGAGCTGTTGCATCAGGCCTTGTAAAGTACGCATTAGTCATAGGAAGCGATACAGCGCAGGCAAACCCCGGTGATGTATTGGAATTCACAGCGTCCTCCGCTGCGACAGCCCTGATCATAGGGCCGAGGGATGAGGCAGCTGCTTTCTTCGAGGCGAGTGCTTCATTTGTAACAGACACACCTGACTTCTGGAGGCGTGATCACTCATGGTATCCACTACATGGTGAGGCATTCACAGGTGAGCCTGCATACTTCAAACACATTGTGGGCGCTGTCGAGTTGTTATTTGAGAAAACGGGTTTAAAGCCCGAGGACTTCGACTACGCGGTATTCCACCAGCCAAATGGTACATTTCCAATTAGAGTGGCGAGAATGCTTGGTATACCTAGAGAGAAGGTTCTTCCAGGCCTCGTCACTCCATACATAGGGAATAGCTATAATTCATCAGCCCTCATAGGGTTGTCGAAAGTACTAGATGAAGCTAAGCCAGGGCAGAGGATACTGCTAGCTCCATTCGGTAGTGGAGCCGGTGCAGACGCGTATAGTATTGTAGTTACAGAGAGGGTTTTGGAGAGGCAGGGTAAAGCACTGAAAGTAGAGGACTACTTAAAGAGGAAGCACTTGATCTCATATGCCAAGTACGCGAAGAACCGTAGATTAATAAACCGCATAGTGTAGGGTGGTGGATGTGAAGATATCCATACCTCCAAGCTGGAGGAATAGAGTAGCTAGGTATAGACTAACCGCGACTAAGTGTAGAGACTGCGGTAGAACACTATACCCTCCCTCCGAAGTCTGCAGAGCATGCGGCTCTAGAAACGTAGAAAAAGTAGAGTTGATAAATGAGAAAGCAAAGCTAGTTACCTGGACCATTATATATAGTGCAATGGATGGCTTTGAAGATAGAAGACCAGTTATACTTGGAGTACTAGAGACTCTGGAGTCAAAGGCTAGAATACTCGCACCACTCACGGACGTCCTACCCGAGGAGCTTCAAGTAGGTTTATTAATGGAGCCCGTCATGAGGAGGATCAGTGAGGAGGGGGAGGCGGGATTAATCCACTATGGTATAGCATATAGGCCATTAGTTAAAACCTAGTATTCTCCTCGATGCATTGAATTGACTAATATTAACTTTTTCCACACCCCACCTTAGATTTATAAAGCTCCATGGGGTTTTTTCACTGGGATCATACCCGGTAAACACATAGCTATAGTCTAGACTTGTTTCTCTAATAGCCCTCCTCCAGCCCGATAAACCCCCACCATGTAGTGCCCATGTATATATGAATCTACCTAGTGGTTTTGGTGAGAGAGCGAGTTGTGCTTGCACAATCCCCCAGTCTATGTCGTAAATCCTTGCCTCCACGAGTCCCTTTAACTCCCTCCGGTAGAACTCTAATTGCCTAAGTAGCTCTTCTCTATAGCTCATACCAATCCACTGGAACATAGTGTGTGGTTTGGGAATAAGGGGGTTTAGACTTAGAGTTATCCTTCTACCCCGCTCCTTCGCGTATTTAACGAGTCGAGTGATGTATTCAATATCCTCTCTCAGCTTCTCAACGCCGACTCCCTTTACACCGTACACTAGGTATAGTTTTAAGTCAAACCCGTGGTCTACGGCTTCTCTAATAACCTGCTCTATGTACTCTACTAAGCCAGTGTACTTGAAGAAGCATGATTGCAGCGTGTGTGTAAAGCTCTCTGGTGCCAGTGTGAGTGTTCTCTGACCGAGGTTCTTTATTAACTCAAGTGACTTCTCCAAGTACCTGCCTATTCTTAGTGAAGGCATAGTAGCAGTGAAGCCCTCGCTACTCAAGTACTCTAGTAGTTTATATTGATTACTTGTAGTTGGGAATGAGAGGGAATATAGAACCAGTCTCTTACCACTAATAGTGTACTTTAACCCCTCCTCAATAACCTCCTTTAGCTTATTTAAACTCCTCTCTCTAAATGGCTGGAATAGCCTTGACTCCATGCAGAAGCTACACCAAAAGGGGCACCCCCTAGAAACCTCTACTTTAAACCCCCTGCCGTAAATAGGCTCTACAGTGGTGTTTTCCACTTGTTTAACTGGGTAGAATGCACTATTTAAGTCCTCCACATGCGATTTCTCAATTGAGGAGCTTACATCACTATATCCCGGCACATATGTGAATTTCAACTGTGAGAGCTCCTCGAGAAACCTCTTTTTTGAATCACCATACTCTAGCCATAAATCAACCACTCTATCCAGCGTAGACTCTGCTTCACCAATAATAAATGCGTCAATTACGTCACTATATGGAATTGGATTAGACAGCGCTACGGGGCCCCCGGCTATTACAATGCTTCCCGCTCTATTTCTCGAGTAAACCTCTATTCCTCCAGCGATTAACAACCTCGCGAGGTTCACTATGTCTGGCTCATAGTGTAGCGTTGTGAGGATCAATGGGAAGTCTCTAAGTCTACTCTTCGTCTCAAGGCTTCTTGGCTCTTCCTCCAATCCGTGTAGACTAGTACAGTGGAATCTCTCAACGTATACTTCTAGTCGTTTATTCAACATATAGTATATAATGTCCGGGGATAGACTGGAAATCATAACTCTGTATAGACTTGGATATACATATGCTATTCTCGCTGAAACCCTCATTGGGTTTTTCAAAACTATATTCTTCTCCATGAATCTCTATACCCATCCTAATGCTTATATACCCTACATACAAATACTAATGAATGGACTGGTATCATGTTAGACTATACACGGTTATATAGTAAGCTAGCGAAGAGTATTAAGGCTTCGGAAATAAGGGAGCTATTGGCTATTATATCCCGAAGGAAGGATGTTATAAGCCTCGCTGGTGGAGTACCAGACCCAGAGTTATTTCCAAGAGAGAAGCTAGCGGAGATATCGAAGTACGTCATTGAGTACCATGGAAACATAGCACTACAGTATAGTGAGACAAAGGGGGTTCCAGAGGCTAGAGATACAATATGCAAATTCCTGAGTAAAACGAAGAGTATTAAGTGTAGTGAAGATGAAGTAGTTATATCAACAGGTAGTCAGTCTGCACTAGACTTAATTGCAAGAGTGTTCATAGATGAAGGAGACATCGTAGTATCCGAAAACCCATCATATCTTGCAGCTATTGGTGCATTTAAGAACGCGGGGGCGAGATTTATTGGTATACCTATAGATGATGATGGAATGAAGACGAGTGAACTCGAGGAGAAACTCAGGAAGATTAGTCCAGATGAGAGGAGACGCATTAAATTCATATATACCATCCCCATAGCGCAAAACCCGTCGGGAGTATCATTGAGTAGAGACAGGAAGAAGCATTTATTAGAGATAGCGTCTACGTATGATCTCCTAATAGTTGAAGACGACCCATACAGCTTCTTAGTATTTGAAGAGGGTGTTGATAAAACACCCCTTAAGGCAATGGATCAGGAGGCGAGGGTGATCTACATAGGGACTGTGAGTAAAATACTAGCTCCAGGGCTTAGAATAGGGTGGATTGTAGCGCCAGACGACTCAGCGAGGAGAATAGAGCTCGTTAAGCAATACGTTGATCTACACACATCAACCCTAACGCAATTGATTACAGCCGAGGCAATCAAGAGGGGTGTTGTAGATGAAGTAGTATCAAAAGCTGTCCCAAGGTATAGGTCTAAAAGGGACACGATGTTGAAGGCTATAAGGGACTACTTCCCAGACTGCACGTGGCACTCTAAACCCGTTGGGGGAATGTTTATCTTTGCATACGTGTATAAACAGGGGTTTGACACGGGTGCGTTGTTGCAGAAGGCTATTGAGAAGTATAAAGTAGCTTATGTCCCTGGTGGGGGTTTCCACGTTGATGGAACGGGTAGGAATAGTATGAGGCTTAGTTTTAGCTATCCATCACACGAGCAGATAACTAGTGGAATAGAGAGAATTGGAAAGTTAATTAAAGAAGCGTAGTTTCTACTTCAATGATAAAATAAAGCCAGGGCTACGTGGAGGCAGTAAACCCATAATATTTTTCAAATCCTCAACTTCTACGACTCTAATGATTTTAGCTAAGTCGCTTGAGACTTTGTTTACAATGGAGGACTCCTCACTCGACACTCTACTAGATATGTTTATGGAGTATAGGGACTCGCGTTTTTTCAATGGAATGCATTGAGTAAATGAGAGGGGGGAGATAATTAATTTCTTATAGTCAAGCCTTGTTGTGAGTTTATATTTTGAAGCCTGGTTAATACTAGTTAACACTATAGAACCCCACTTCTCTACTACATCGCCTATATGTTTGTAAATAGTGAAGCCGTATTGAAGAACTAGTTTACTTGATTGCTCACAGTAGTATGCTGGCTCTACTCCACTATACCTTAAGGCGAGACCCGTTAATAGGCCGGTTAACCCACAGCCCTCAATTAGCACAGGTTCCAGGGACTCCATCGCTATTGAAGTAGAGTGCTTTATGAGGGGTTTAATAGAGTCTATTGGCTTAGGGTCGAGTAGGACATCGTCTAGGTATGATGGGTGGATTGATGTATAGTTCGCCAGTAATCCATCTACTTCAACCCCTAGTATCCCGTGGTCGCTAAATGGCTTAACAGTAAATACTCTCCCAGTATACTCGGTGTTAGAGCCTGAAACCTCTATAACCCTGGCTACACCGAAGCTTCCTAGAACTACTGGAGGTTTTACTGGGAGCAATCCCTCAATAATGCTTCTCTCGAGTTCCCCAATATAAACGTAGATTGGCTTTAATAGAACAGGCTCTCTAACAACAACGCCGGGGTACTCAATGATCTCTAGTCTACCCGTGAAAACAGCCATTTTCTGCCTCATGGAATCATCCTCTCTAAATTTATTAACTACTTCTTTATAGCTTTGATAAGCATAATACTATTAATGGGTTTTTCAAAGCGGTGTAGAAGCCGTGAGTGAAGAGGAGTCAGAGTTCCCCGTGCACTGGGTTAGTAAGGAGGCGAGGTATAAGATTATTGATTTAATGCTTTCAACGAGGAGCATTATAGAGCTTGCAAGGGTACTAGGAGTCTCACCGACAGCTGTGAGGAAGTATGTTAAGAGGATATCTCACCCTAGCGACGTAGTATTAGCGAAGGCTATTAATGCAGCTGAAGTATACGAGAGGGAGTCAATAATTAAAATAGTCATTGATGACTTGATCGAGGCACTATCGAGGCTATATAAATCAATTGATGACAGGCAGAGGGAAGTAATTAAAAATAAGCTTTCAAAAACACTAGGGGTAAGGATTTGCTAGGCGAAGACTTATTTACACCCACGGGGGGAGTTATTGGAGACTACTCCCTCCTCTTAGAGTACTTAAAGAAGTGTAGAGAGAGGGGGCTAGACTGTAGCACTATACTACCCTCATCGAGTATACTTGGGGAGATTCAGGGTATTATAGAGCACCGCTCTACGAGGTTTATTGAGCTCGTGGAGTATTTGCAGAGTGTACATGGGAAAAACATTAATTGCGATGTATGCGTAGATGCTTTTCAACAATTATATAGAGTGAAGCCGAGTTGTGAAGAGGCTATTAAAATGCTTATAACACAGTTAACCTCGTGGTATCTAGAGATCCTTGAAAGGCTTGGATATGTAAAGATTAAGCAAGCTTGGAGACCATGAAGCATAGGGAGATAGTTGGAAGAATTGTTGAGGCTGTTGTGTGGCATTTACGTAGAGAGAACATTTTAGTTTCAACGTGTGAAATAAGGGAGAAGACCTCGAAGTATGAGGTACTCCTTAGACTCGAGGATAATGCTGCTGGTTTATCAACTATAAAAATAATATACTATAATAATAATCCATTGAAGACAAGAATTTACACTGGTAGAACAAGCCTAGACTTGAGGCTAAAGAGGATTGTGAAGAGAGAGCTAGAGAAAATGGTTGGTGGAGATGAAGACACCACACAAGGCTAGAATACAGGTTGCAGTAGCGCTTCTAAGTGAGTTTACTAGGCAATTAAATCAATTGGATAGAGCTAAAGCTGTTGATTTACTGAGGAAGAGCTACGAAGCGAGGAAAATAAATCCCATAAGGGGTAAGACTCAGCCACCAGACCTATATGATAAGGAAATGGCTACTCTCTACGTGATTGGGAAGTATGGTTTGAAACTAGACTTAGAGTACCCAGAGCTCGTTGAGAAGATATTCTACATTGAGAAAAACCTAGAGGAAGCACTAGACGACATAGTGCAGAATAAGTTCCAAGAGGCCAGAGAGAAGTTGAAGCGTGTGTCTCCAACAGGCGTTATTGATAGCAACACTATTGCAAGGCTACTTAGAATACCACTAACACGGCTAATGCTGGGGTTTATTAGTGAAGAGGAATTCAAGAGTGTAATGCAGAAGGTGCTAGAGGCTATTCCAGAGGAGGAGAAAACGTTGAGGAACTATGCAAGGTTCTTCGTGGCATATAAACTCGCGGAGGCAATATATAAGGGTGAAGTCAAGACTAGAGAGGAGAAAGAGGCGTTGAAGAAAGCCCTAGCTATTAGAATAGGGTTCCCCAAGTCTACTCCAAGCGATGAATACACAGCCGCTATAGCAACCCAGGTATTCAACATAGATGAAAAAACACTAGAGAAAATACTCAGTATTAGAAAGCAGAAAACAAGCCAGGAATCAACAAGTAAGTCTCCTAGTTAAACCCAAATACAATAATTAAATTCATAAATATTGATTTAATCAAGGTGAATGAAAACGTCGAGTGCTAGTTACGAATTAAAACCAGGCCTGGTCTGTGAAGAGGAGTATGTGGTGACGGAGGAGTATAGTGCTAGACACATTGGTAGTGGTACAGTAATGGTATTGTCGACTCCAAGCATGATTTTACTAATTGAGAGGACAGCTCTAAACTGTGTTCAGAAGTATCTCCCATTGAACCACACCACTGTTGGTACTATGGTGTCTGTGAAGCACTTGAATCCAGCCCCTGTCGGAGGAGTGGTTAGAGTGGTTGTGAAGCTTATTGGTGTTGAGGGGAAGAGGTTGTTATTTAATGTTGGGGTCTACTATAGAGGTATAGTTGTTGGAGAGGGTCAGCATGAGAGGTATATTGTGGAGGTAGAGAGGTTTTTGGAGAGAGTGAGGAGGATTATCACTGGGCAATGACACGTGATCGTTTCAACTAGGGTGGAACAAAAAACATCGTTCCTGAAACTACTCCACCTCTGTTTCAACTAGTGTTTAATATTCTCCCTTATTTTTAACCAACTACTAAGAATACCAATGGGTGAGAAAAATGGAGAGGAAAACACTCGGATTAATAACTGGAATCATAACTATAGTAGCTGTAATAACCCCTGTAGTCGGAGTATTAGTAGCTGAGACTCCGCCTCCACCAAACGAGCCAGTAAACACTACAGCCCCTGAAGAGCCCCCTAGAGACACGCCAGTCTTCGAGTTTAAAGGTGGGTGGGGTGGACTAAGAATAGAATTCCTACTAAACACTAGCTTCGAGGATGTATTGAAACTCGCATACACCATTAGAAACATTACATACCCACTATACGAGTGGGAGATAGAATACAACATTACAGCAGCCAATGTCTCCCTAAGACTCGGTGATAGGTTCCTCGAGAGAGCGTTGAATGTAAGTAACGAGCACCCACGTTTAGCCGCGGTATACGCGTTTGTAGCGGCTATACACTATGCCCATGCACCAGCATATGCAAACCCCGTTCTCGGTAGAGTAATACGTAGCAATCTTGGAGAAAACAATACAATAACAGAGAATACAGTCAATGCAGTTATCAATACATCGAAAGAACTAAGGAGTATACTAGTAGGGGCAATCGACTATGCCAAAAACAATGGATATAATACAACAATACCAGAGAAGATAATGAATTGGGCTGATGAAAGACTAGATAACGCGACAAAAGAGCTGGAAAGCGGTAATATTACGTGTGCATTCCACCTTGCTGTGAGCGCGTACCATAGATACGTAAGAGCCTATAGTATACTAGTGAAAACCGTATTTGCAGACTTCCTAAAGAGCCAAGTTAAAAACATAACGAGTACCTTGGTCGAGAAACGTGCACCAATATCTAAGAGAGTGCTGGATGTACTTCCAGTTAGAATAAGGGAGATGGTTAGAGAGAAGCTTGAAGCTGGAGAGTATAAGACGATAAAGGATATCGTGGGGCACGTGAAGAATGAGACTGAGAGAATCAAAAAGCAAGTCTGGGAGAGGGAGAAGGAGCAATTGAAGAATGCGATTAAAAACA
>JAJHRV010000037.1 GCA_020833525.1 Thermosphaera sp. | reverse complement strand
CCTGGGCGACTACCCACTATACTGGAGGATCCCCATTATCTCGTTTGGTGTATTAGCAAGTATACTCGTCTACTTGATACTCTACAGGCTAACTAGGAGCTACATACCCTCCCTTATAGGGGCTCTATTGTTCTCAATAGACAACATAACGAGGGCTATTTACAGTATTGCACTACTAGACGGGTTTGTCGCTACATTGACTCTACTATCCCTATACTATGCACTTAATGGTAAGTATAGATGTGCACTACTAGCGGGTATTGTCGCAGGTTTATTCAAAGCGTCTGGATTGTTCACTCTTATACCGGTAGTTATAATACTAGCCAGAGAGACTGCAATGGAGACACGTGGTGGGCTAGGAGACTTCATATACTACATAATACACTATGGTGTACTCTCAATTGGATTATGGATTTCAATACTCACAATTGTCTCAATGCCAATAGCAAACTACATGGGGGTTTCAGAGTGGTTTAAACACTCATTATTAGGGAGTATCAGTTGGCACTTGAGCATTAAGTGCACTGGACCCAACTGTGCTACGCCATCTAGTCCATGGGATTGGTTCCTAGGATACCATAGTTTCGCCTTATTCATTTACCCAGATGGGACAACACTATATGCTGAGGGCTACTATCCCCTTTGGTTTGCGTCTCTAATACTAGGACTAGTCTCAATACCACTAGTTTTTACTAGGAGAGACTATGGGAAGACACTACTCTACTACCTAGGCGTACTCGCAGGCTATGTAGGAATATGGATACTTGGAAGTAGAACACAGTACAGCTTCTACGCAATTCACCTAGCCCCCCTCGTCTACATAAACCTCATATACCTAGTATACTCGTATGGAAACAACCAAGAACTTGGATTCCGCGTCCTTAGATCTTGGTATTACTCAATAGAGAAGATTGTGAAGGAGATCGAGAGAATAGTGTTCATGCAGAGTTAGCAAAAAGCTTAAACTTTATATATACTACTTCTACTAAAATTCAACGATATTAACTAAGGCAATTAGACTTATTAAACACTAGCGTTTTATACTAGATAATGGTGTGAGGCGTGTCCGAGATCTCTGTAACAGAGTTGATAAGTGCTGCACTATCAACACCGACAGGCTCTATCGTTGTATTAATTCAATTCATCCTCGGTGTACTACTGGGTTATATTGTAGCCAAGATACTAAAGTATGTAATAGCCATGATCGCCATACTGATCCTAGGATCAATACTTTCCATATGGTCCATTAGCAATTTAAATCTCTCACAGGAGACTTTGAGTAAAATAGGTGTCTCCCTCAATACACTCAAGAACATTGCACTATCTTTTGCAGCGATACTAGTTGGACCTATAGCCGTTGGATTTATTGTAGGGGTTTTAATAGGACTGCTCAAGAAGTAGTTTCAATAGTTTTCTCTTATTATGAGCGATTTTTAGGACTGACCTCCTCCCAGCCATGAATGGTGAGGGTTCTCGCTATTGCGGAGAGGTTTAGGATTACATCCCCTTTTCTCGAGGGTTCGATCCCGAGTTGGGTCTCCAGCCAATTACCCCTATCCTTCTCGGGAATAGGGGATTTTGTATGGATTGTTCATCACCGCTAGTGACTCAAAACCTTAATACTTGTCACCGAGAACAATTAAATGAGAGGTTTTATAAGCTTTTCTCACCATCCTCGTCTTTAAATGCTAGGCTTTCAGTTATAATACCATGATTTAATTCCCTGGATGATGAACTATGCTGTGGATTAACCGGGGAACCTTAATAAGAGTATGCTTACTGGCTACTATATTATTGTTGATTACTACTACGAGTATTCATACCTCAACAAGCCTCTTTGAATATAGAGAAGTTAGAAGCATTGTCGTGTATGCACCAGCGGTTTCAAGTGGAGGTGGGGGTGTTTTATCAAGAGTTCAACTAGCAATCGCTTACCCAGGGGCTGGTAGAGTATTCTTCTCTTCTCTCCCATATACTGAGGTTGAAACACAGGGTGCTTCACGAGTAGCGGCATTCATAGCCTCTATTTTCACTGGGGAAGACTACTCCAAGTACGATTACTTCGTATTACTCGAGTCGAATACACCCCTCGTTGGGGGCCCGAGTGCAGGGGGGTTAATAACTGTAGGCTTTATTGCCCTACTACTCAATGCTACAATAAAGCCTAATGTAACAATGACAGGCATGATAAACCCTGATGGAACGATAGGACCCGTCGGAGGATTGAAGGAGAAGCTGGAGGCAGTGTCTTCAAGTGGGTTTAAAGTATTTCTAATCCCCGCTGGACAGAGATTCTACCGCTACCCAGTTTATGTTGAAAAACGCATTGGGCCATTGGTCATTGGTAGAGTAGAGTATCAAACCGTAGACTTGGTTGACTACGGGAGGAAACTAGGGGTGGATGTCTACGAGGTTTCAAATGTTGCTGAAGCATTATTCTACTTCACCGGGTTAAACCTTACACGTCCACGAGTTGATGTCACCGTAAAACTTAGTAGTCTAGACGAATTAAAGTCTTTTACATCGAGTACTTTGAGTTCAACACGTGGATTAATAATTGACGCAACTTCCATAGCCTCCCAGCTTGGAAGACAGGGAAGGGTTATAATAACATATCTACAGGACATAAACAACTCTATAGATAATTTATCTAAACTTACCAACACTTACCCAGTATACACAGCATATAAGGCTATCCAGCTGTACTCATACTCATTTAAACTATACTGGTACGCGAGAATCTATAGTGGTGGAGACCCGAGAGAGTTATTA
This sequence comes from Thermosphaera sp., assembly GCA_020833525.1. Lineage (GTDB taxonomy): Archaea > Thermoproteota > Thermoprotei_A > Sulfolobales > Desulfurococcaceae > UBA285. Next base: position 7,301 of record JAJHRV010000037.1, on the reverse strand, counting down.
AACCAGGTCAATAGAACTATTGAAAGCTACTTGAGAGAGGTAGATCAAGCAGCATGCACTCTAGGAAGTAGCTGGAGGCAGGCAATGACTTATTTATCCTGGCTATACTATCTAAGGGCTACTAACACAACAGATCCCTCATCGATCATAGACTACTCCAGTGAAGCCATTGAATATTTAAAGTACGCAGAGCTCTTAGACCACGTTGTGAACAAGGATGTGGAGTTTAAGTCGTGCCCAGCGGACTACACCGTGATATACTCACACGCACTTGCTTCATACACTTACGCTGAGAGAATTCTGGAGTTAACTGGTTCTACTACAGGAGTACAAAAATACGCTGGAGACTACCTCACAATCCTCAACTATGCATATAGTAACAATAAGACTTCTGTATATGCAACTGCATCCCTAGTGATCGCGGCTTCTGCAAGAGCAATTCACGATGCATCAGGGGATACTCAGGGTTTACCGAGTAAAATTCTACCCGTTGTATGGTATTTCGGTGAAAGCCTAAACAATGACGTGGCGTTACTCTACCTAGATCTATATAACGAGGCGAGCCAAAGCGGTGATATCGATTTAGCAACGAGTTCCATTCTCACACTAATGGGTATTTTAAGTATTACTAGAGTAGCCCCAGGATCAACGATTGCACTATCAACCACTCCCCCCATTAACTCAAACACTCCAACATCAACAAACACCATTAATTCACCTTCTACGAGCAACAATACACAAACATCCGAGTATCCGAGCCAAGAGAACTGGGGATTGACTCTTTTAAGACCAGTTATAATAGCAGTTGTCGCGTTACTAGTGGCCGCGATTGCTATAGCTACTTTAAAATCACTGAGGGCTCTTAAGAAGCAACCAGTTATTGAAAGACTTTAAAAGGACAATATTCTTATTAAAACCACTATGAGGTAAGGGGTGATTACATGTTTTGGTTTTTATATGATCCATTTACAGCGATTGCTCTATTCACAGCCTACATAATCGGCTTCATTGTTTTAATAATAGCGGCTGGTGTTATAGCACCAAGAGTTGCTAGAAGATTTACAGGTAGATTTACTCTACAGGCATCAATGCTCATAATAGGCTTAATAGTGGTTCTCTCAGGACTTGCCGGTATAGGCTTAACAGCATACATCATTGCCGGGGTATTGGGTGAGTCTATTACAACTGGGTTCATTGCAGGACTAATACTCTTCATACTAGTCCTAAACATTATATCATACCTAGTGTCACCCATAACCATCAACATAATGTATGGTGCAAAACCAAGCCCAGAGCTCCAGGATGTAGTGAACTCTGTTGCTAGGAGACTTGGCTTCACGAATCCACCAAAGGCCGTTGTCGTAAATGGGCCTCCAAACGCATTTGCATACGGAAACATATTGTTTGGAAAGTATGTTGCAGTCTCTAATACACTACTCGAGATGGTTGATAGAGAGGAATTAGAGGCTATTATAGGACACGAGCTTGGACACCACAAGCATAGAGATAACGCAATAATGCTCTTCATGGGCATGATCCCCAGTATACTATACTTCCTGGGTGTAACACTAATTAGAATTGGATCTATATCGAGTTATGCAAGGTCTGCTTATAGTGATAGACGTAGAGAGGGTGGTGGAGGACTTCTACTAGCACTAGCTGGAGTAGCCGCTGTAATAGTAAGTTTTATTGTACAGGTACTGGTACTGGCATTTAGTAGGCTGAGGGAATACTATGCAGATACTTCAGGAGCCCGTGCCGCTGGTATTAGACCCATGCAGAGGGCTCTAGCGAGACTACACGTATACTACACTCATGCAGTGGCCGCTAAAGAGGCTGTATCGAGTAGTAAGATCAAGGCGTTATTCATATACGCTTTCACAGAGGCTTATGCAAACCCATTCTATAGGAGATACCCAACAGGGAGAGAGGTTAGAGATGTAGATATAGATAGAGTAGTCGAGGAGTTGAAGAAGAAGGAGGTAAGCGATGTAAGCGAGTTCTTCTCAACACACCCAGCGATACCTAAAAGAATAAGGTTCTTAGAGTTCCTCGCATTTAAGCCAATTACTGATCTCTAGTTAAGTATAGTGTTTTTATCTGCGACTATACACACAGCTATTGATTCACCGATTCTCCAGCTCGTGCCGCATTGTAAATAAGGATTCTTCAACATCCCCTAGCTTTAAAAGCGATGCCGCGGGGTGCACTTGTGCAACTAGGAGAGACCATCACAACTAGAGATGTAGTCGCCTCTTGGAACATAGCTCTAAGAGGCTTAGAGAAGTTAAAGCTGATGAGAGGCTCTCGGGTTAAGTGGAGCCCCAATAGCCCCCGCAGTGGTGCAGTGAAAAACCGAACGGAGCCCGGGAACCCCGAGGCAAAGAAATATCTAAAAATAACTACAGCTATCCACAAATAATTACCTCGGGGAAACCCTCTCCAATTAAAACCCCTCTCCTGAGATTACGAAGGACTCGTGTAAATAAACATTAGATAATAATGGATCATCGAGGGACTACAGTGGATTTAACTCTTCAAGCAACCACCAAAATCCTCCCTCCACCTTTCCTCTTAATTTCCCTGAGTAGCCTAATAGCTCTTCTACGAGCAGGTGTTCCATGGTATGCTTCACGTCGATTCTTCGCACTCCTACCAGTTACATAGTCTACTAAAACCACGATCGTGATTGAGACTCCATGTGACTCAATCCTCCTCTTTAGCTCCTCAAGATCCCTCACAACCCCCTCAACATCGGTTGAGAACGGTATCTCTATAATCGCCTCCTCAGTCCCCTCTCTTTGCTCAATCCATAGACTACTACACCTCTATGTCTACGTGCAAATTCCTCCACTAGATTGGTTAATTCCCCTGTGACTATGTTTGGTCTATATGGGTCTAGTCCCTTCTCCTCGACATACTCACCGAATCTATCTAGGTCCAGTGCTATAATAATGCCTAGAGTAAAGACCCAGTCAGATTGAGCATTGAGCTCTTCATTCCCAGTCATGGTCTTAGAGGCTGCCCGCGTCATCATCAATAAAAAGAATGCTTTAGGGAGTTATATTCCTTCCTACACTACTCTACTTCCTCTTCCTCTTCGCGTGGCCCAACTATGCATCCAGTTTTATACAGTTTATCCGCGACATTTCTAACAGCGCTCTCAACCTCGCTCTCCTCCTTCGCACCCGTAATAACCATTTTACCACTACTAAATATCAATAGGACTACTCGAGGATCCCTCATCCTATAGATCAATCCAGGGAATTGCTCAGGCTCATACATAGTGTCCTCGAGGTAGTAAGCCGCCTTCTCGAGGTTAACATATGCGTGTAAATCTCCGCCTGCAACTATATTTTGGACTTGCACTCTCGGCTTTCCACGAATACCCGATCCATACCTAGTAAGTATTCTATCAATAGTCTTAATGATCCTTTTAACGGCCTCTATCAATTGAGAAATACTCTTCGTACCAGTTACAACCATTTTACCAGATCTAAATATCAGTGCTGTTGCTCTTGGTTTATCAACTCTAAATATTATACCTGGAAATTGCTCTGGTTTATAAACGTGGTTCGGTAACTCGGCTTCCAGCGAGTCTATGTCTATGTCTTGATCTAGTATTACAGTGGCAACAATGTTTTCAATTCTAAATGTTGGTTGAGGCATTGGAGTAGTCAACTACCTCACCCCTTATAAAGGCATTTAAAAATCTTATATAAGGGGTTTATAAGCATAATAGCTTAGTCAACGCAAACAATACAAGCGGAGTTGCAAATACATATAGTAAGAGTAGTATTGCAGACTCCCTAATGCTCTGAGGCAATTGCTTCTTAATGACATCAATACTGTCATCCATGAGTTTCAAATCCATTTTTGAAACATATAGGTACGCACCACTACTCCACCCCTCCCTGGAAACCTCAACTGCGTACTTAGCAACATCCTCAAGCAACTTCGCGCTCTCATGCACTGGAATATAGGCTATATGAGCCCTAGTGCCTGTCTCCGAGTGTTCATCGTTAGTTACAACCTCGCAGTAGTCTACACCCAACCCCTTTAATTTCTCTAAAAGAATATTTCTGACACCTGGCTTAACATTATTACCCCTCAAGTAGAGTATACAAGCACTCTCCCTACCCTCGCCATTAAAGCATATAATGCAGCAGTCTCCATCGACGAGGCCGGGTGCTCTGGACTTAAAGCACTTGTATTTATACTGCAGTACTACTGGTTCTCTCTTCTTATAAGCCTCTATCCCATCAATTACACTGTCGAGCAGTGCACTTAACTCGCCTAGATCAGGCTCATCGAGGAGCTCCCAGTTGTGAGCATCAAGTAAAATCACATCACCAAGCCCCCTCTCCTTAGACTTCAATTCATAGTTCAACTGGAGATCGTATGGTAGGTCATCAATACCCCCCACAAGCCTACTTATAATGACTAGTGAGAGCTTATCAAAAACTATTACAAGTGCTTCCCAATATCCTTGCTTCCTCCTAAATGATCCATGATACAATAACGGTGTTTTTGAATTACTCATAATGGTCTTAACTATTTCATCTACAAAGTAATCTGTGTATTTAGATGAAACGATGTTCCTATCGTGAGAGCCGAGCCCGTGGAGTGCAATCGCATGTCTATAACCGATCTTTCTAAGAGCGCTGTCTAGATATATTGGTAACTTACTGCTCCCTATATTTGAGAACGGCCCGTAGTGCACATCTGTGTAGATCAATGCGAGGTCTCCCAGTTCAATAATCCTCGGGTACACGTGCTGGTATTCACCTATATCTTCAAAAGCCTTTTCAATCTCAGTTCTTCTATCTAGCCAGCTCCTCAGGAACATTGTGCCTAGATCTGAAAGCGAGTAGTTATTAACTCTCCTCCTCGACATGAACAAGAATATAGCAATATCCACAAATACCATTGAGAAAACTACGAGTGAGTAAACATATACTTCACTAGTAGAGCAATAATTCATAAGTCTACAAGTTACTATTGTTGCAAGTGGTGGAGTAATTGAGACAAGGTATTTTGAGGGAGAGGTCCCGTCTAGTCCTAGAATAACAACAATTAATAGAGTCGTCGAGGCTGATACGGCAATCAATGGACTACCAGTTATAACCGTAAATACCGTGGAGTATACGAGAACGGCTAGTGAAAGCCCGATTTTCCTCTTCAATTTATAAAATACTGTTCCTCTATAGAGCTTGGAGTAAGGTAAGAGAGTAGTGTATGTATAAATAGAGTTCAACACTATTGGAATAGAGCTCTCACCAAGAGCCACCACTATGAGTAATCCAATAATAATTAACGCTGTTGCTAAAAACTCCCACTTCGGTAGAGTGAATAGAATTGTGTAATACCTACTAACCACAGAGCGTGGCTTATATAAATTCAACGCCGTTACACCACTACTCGTTAAAGATTTCTAAGCACAAGAATCCAATACTCAACCCCTGGTAAATAATAATACCTATGTTAAATCACCACACGCGCAGAAAGCCTCGTGTATTAGTGCGTGTAGATCACTCATGTTCTCACCACTTAGAGCTGAAACCATTACAGCTCTAAGCGGGCCCCTTGTCCTCACAGCTATCTCAACTAGACTCGGTATTATCTCCGAGGCTAAACCCTCCCCAGAGACAGACTCCGCGAGCTTCAATGGATCTTCAACTAGGTATTTGAGAAGCTGCGGATTAACCGCTATATCTTTTTTGTTTACCACAGGTACCGATATTAACCCTGTTTTCACCTGGATCAATACGTAGAGAAACCACAGGAACACGGCATCGGTCACTCTCGCAACTGCGGAGGCGTCTATTATGTAGGCTATAACGGTATTACTTAGTTTTCTAAGAGCCTTGAGGAAGATACTGCTAGAAGGCCTAAATAGAAAGGCCTCCATTTGCCCAGGTGTATCTATTAATACCAAGTCCCATCTGGAGGGATCAGAGAATGGCTCATTCGACAATATTTCATTTACTCTCTCCGCTATAAGCTCTGATGCCTTTATAAATGCCCCGTTTGGCCCTAAACCATACTTATCCATTATATCTCTAATTGTAAAAAAACTCCTAATGTCAAATAATGGCTTATACTTGAGTACATCAGCGCCAGGATCTAAGTTGACAGGGGCAACTCTTAGTAGTAGGTTTTCACGTAGCCACTTAGTATAAGACGCGACGAGACTACTCTTCCCCGAACCCGCTGGACCGACAAATACTACAAATACCGCTGGCAAATTAAACACCAATAGCCTAGGCGAGGTATTGGCTTAATACTTACTTAAACTCTAGGCGTTGCATCGCTATAAGTGCTATTCTAAGGAGCTTCAGGAGCTTGCTCAACAGTGATCTTCTTTAACTGCCTATTATACATCTCCACAAGCTCCTGGCTCGTTGTAGCATCCTCGGGTCTTTTATCAGGCCTCCACCTTATGAATCTCGGGAACCTAATTGATATCCCCGCGTCTGGTTTCAATAAACCCTTAGCACAAGTGTGTATTGGCGAAAGCGTCAACTCAGCCCCAATGATCTCCGCTACAAATACTGGTTCAATCCATACATCAGGCTCCATTTCAGCTAATACTCTCGGGTGCCTCCGATCTCTTACATACGGCTTCAACATATCTGGTAATTTATCGAGGTCTTCGTCTTTAAACCCCGATCCAACCTTACACACTGTTTCAAACACGTCTTTATCTGGATTATACGCAGCCATAAGTAGTGCACCGTACTTACCACCCCTCCTGCCCTTGCCGTAGAAAGCCCCCACTACAACAAGATCCACGGTGTCGGCCATTTCACTCTTATAGTCTCTCTTGTACTTTATCCAAAGCCAACCCCTCACTCCAGCTTGATATATTGCATCCTTATGTAGTGCTTTAACCATGACTCCCTCAGCCCCCTCACTAATAGCCTCCAAGAAGAACTTCTCGAGGTCCTCTGGAGTACTCGTCTTAATGTACTCGGCTATGGTGAAGTCTTCTGTTTTATCAATAATCTTCTCTAAAGCCTCACGTCTCTGTAGTAGTGGCTTCACTGTGTAGTCTTCTCCATCAAGGTATAGTAGGTCGAAGAGAAATACCCTGACAGGATACTCCTTGATCGCTAAGTGTATGTCGTGTTTCCTCTTCCTATGCATCAACTCCTGGAAGGGCTTTAACTCACCTGTTTCAGGGTCGTAGGCTACTATTTCACCCTCTACAATAGCCTCGCCTGCCTTAATGTGAGTAGCCGCCATTTCCTCGACATCTGGGTATTGCCTCGTGATATTCTCAAGCCTCCTAGAGTAAA
>JAJHRV010000124.1 GCA_020833525.1 Thermosphaera sp. | reverse complement strand
GTGTTTGGTACACGTTTATGATACTATTGAGCGGTGCGGTATTGCTCGGTCAACTCGTGTTTCCTAGAAAGGTTCTAGTGATTGAAACCATTAATGAGACCTACTACCTTACACGCCCCCATGGAATTGATGAGAAAATAATCAAGGAGATAGTTGCAAAAACATATTCTGCTTTTATCGATAAAGAGACTCAAACAACCAGCGACAATGCAAGGGCTAATAACACATCCAGGGTGAGCTGGTATGCCCAGTAGAATCGTGGAGAAAGCACTTGCTCTTATAGTAGTGTTCTTCATGGTGCTGAGCATTGGTATACTCGCGATAAAGTACACTAATTGGAGGTCCATAACTCCACTATACCCTACAATAACGCAGTCAATAACTCAGCCCGTGCATCAAACAGAACCAGTGAAACCACGTCCAGAACAGATAATAGCGAGTTATTTGAGGGATTTTTCAGCTAAGAGTGAAATACGTGAAAAAGCCGTTAGCATCCTAAATGAATACCTGGGGAAATCTGGCGTGGTCTTGCAAAATACATACCGAGTTAGCGCTAGGAGCTACTACAGGGTTAAATTGTTGCTTCACAGCGATGTCATATATGAGCTCTCAGTAAGTGTTGGTGGTAGTTGTATTGGAACGTGTGATATCTACCTAAAGCTTTTAGATTCAAATTACTACACCGCCTCTGTGATCACATCTAGAGGCTCAACTTATATAATGGGTCGCTATAGCTCTCTATACGTTAACTTCACATTGCATCCACTTGAGGAAGAAGGGATATATTACTTAGAACTGGATAATTCATATTCCATTATTACGTCTAAAGATGTTTACATTACGCTGAGAGCTTACTACCCTAGTTACGCTTTCAATGATGAATACTTCAAGGTCTTTGCTATTGGTCACTGGGTTTCTATGAATATAAAGTATATTAGTGACCCGCTCATAGAGGGTGAGTACATTGCACCACCAAACGAGACTCTTAAAGTAGGGGCTGGAGACTGCGATGACTACGCTGTCTTACTGGCCACTCTCTATAGGAGCGTGGGGTTGAATGCAGTTGTGGGCTTAATTGACACTAATGGCGACAATAAAGTAGACCACGCCACTGCACTAGTCTACTTTACTGGAAACACCACTGAGATTTTAAACGGTATTTCGAAATGGGCTAGTGTCCTAGGAATAGAGGTCGAGAATATCTCCTATTTCAAAGCAGATGGAGGAGTATACCTAATAGTAGACCCACCCATGTCTACATACAAGAACAATCCATGGAGTATATACTATACACCATACGGGCTGGTCAAAGTCATTAAACCATAGCAACACAGTTTACACTCTCACTACATACTCGCATAAATAACCTTAATCCTCAATTTTCACTTCTAACTATTAATTCCCCTCTAAGTGCAATATAGCTATTTCACAGAGGATAGAAGGATCTGCTCTAGTTCTACATATTTCTCTTTGAGAGTTAATGATAGTTCTCTCCAATTCCTTGAGATCTATAATTTTTAGATCCCTACTCAAAACATCCATGTCCACAAACCTCTTAGATAACTCCTCAATAAAATCATAGTATATTTCATACCCGGCAACACTGCTTTGCAGAAGCTTTTCTAGAACAGGTTCTACAGATTCTAATATAATGTAAAATAGTACTTAAGCTCGCCTAGAAACTCGCGTAAAATAATTCCCTCTCTATAAAATTAATACTTAAATAAAAATTATAGAGTTTTGTCAAGATATATTTCCAAGGCATACTAAGAGTTCTTCAACATCTACCGCACACGAGTACCCAGTTATCTCGACAGGGGAGAATGTACTTTGAATTAGTGTACACAGGAATCTATATTATCCATGGATTACTATTCACTCAAGGAGTTGAAGCATTTAATAATTCTTGTTTTTCTCGTGGAGAGAGTAGTGTTTACACTTACTCCTCAATGGGCAATTAACGCAACTTGGTGGCTTCCTGCATACTTTAAAGCCCAAGTCCATAACTCCTAGGTTGAATTCATATGCTTCCAGGGGGTCTCGTGGGATTAAATCCTCGAGTATACTTATTAATCCCTTGTCTCTATATGGATTTCGCTTCTTGAGTTTATAGTTGAATAACCTCTCGTAGACTCTCACAGTATTAGTGTCTAAGAGGGGTTCCGGTTGCTTACATACTCTGAGGAGTATTACTGAGGCTGTGTAGACTCCAATCCCCGGTAGTTTAATTAACTCACTCCTACTACATGGTATTTGCCCATTGTATTCCTCGATGAGGGCTTTCGCGAGCTCTACGAGCTGCCTGGCTCTAACTCTATGTAGTCCTATAGGCTTAACTAATTCTTCAACATCCCCTATTCTCGCACAGGCTAAACTCGAGGGATTAGGGTACTTAGCAAAATCCCACTTCTGGATGACAGCGTTAAACGCAACAATATTTGGAACTGCGGGTTATCTCGTTCCATACATATTCGCACAAAACCCCACACTACTAATACTCCCCTCAGCCTCAACCGCCACCACGATAGCGATCTATAGACTAGCAACTGGAGTCTCAAGCGCAGTACTCACAATGCTACCATTGAGCGCGGGGATTACTGGGTGGCACTATACAAAAATAGGTAGAATACAGTGTGCAATACCAATAATACTGGGAGCCACACTACTCACTCAAAACGAGTACATAGACTAGTAGCACTATCCACATACATAGGGCTCTATATGTACAACAAGAGAAGACAGAGGATAAAATCCCACTAAGTACCTACCACACAATAAAGGAGAACAGTACAAAACCACCAACACGTAAACAAAATGAGAAAATACAGCACAGAGACAAGAGAGATCATCCCTGAAAACCGGAGATTCCTCATGATCGCCTCCCACGATCTCTTTTGATCAGACCCCCATGATCACCGTGAGTAAAGCTTATAAACCCCTCCATACTTATAAAGACATGAATCCAATATTAAGAAACCCACATCAAGGATCAAGCCTAGAATCCAATACAAAGAATTGAAAGTTAATTCAGGGATAAATTCAAGCTACTACAGACAGGGTTGTCTATTACTCTCTAATCTATCTATTGGATTAGCAACGTGGAAAACCTACTCGAGCACTATGTGTATCAATGCACTTGGATCCTGCTTCTCAAGTCTAAATGA
>JAJHRV010000123.1 GCA_020833525.1 Thermosphaera sp. | reverse complement strand
TGTCACCAAGGAGAAAACCCCGGTAGATGAATTCGAGCGCTTCAAGACAAGGCTGGAGCGCTATATTCAAGACGAGTTAAACAAGAGGCTGGCTTCCCTAGAGGGGTTGAGAAAGCAAGTAGTGGAACTCTATGAGAAAATAGAAGAATTAAGTCAAAAAGTTGTGAATTTAGAGGATTCATTAAAAGCTAAACAAGAGGAGAAGCCAAAGGAGGCTATAACCCGTAAAACCGGTATTGAGAGACTTCGCGAGGAAAAAGTAGTTTTTGAAAGTAAGCTACCGGCAAGGATTCAAAGAGACAGGTTGTTTGCATACTTCGAGAGAATGAACGCTATTGTACTTAAACTAAGCAAAGAACGAGTAGCAGTAGATCCAGACTACTGGCGTGACTTTAAGAACAAACTAAGCGAGTTGTCCTCAAGTAGAGAAGAGGATATAAGCCAGGTACTAGGCAGCACGGGCTATGAATTATGGAAGGCTCTATATAGGGATAGCCTAATATACTACGACCCGAAGACAAAGAAGTGGAGGTTTGTAGAAGGCAGTGTACCCTAGTGGTCGAGGTGCTTGACGAGCCCTCTCTGTATTTATAGATACAGGGATTACCTTGAACAAGTTAAAGTAATTGAGACAGGGGCTATAGTTGTAGGTAAGAGTATTTCAATAGATGGATTTGCTGAAAAACCCGTGAGAGTAATTACTCACGCCCACTCAGACCACGTTATCGGATTGAATGAAAGCATCAAGTACTCGAAATACATTGTTGCAACGCCGATAACTCTAGACCTAGCAGAGCTACTTGGATACGTAGATAAAGACCTCTTACCCCTCTACAGGCTAAAGAGCACCCCGCTAGATTACCATAAAGTTCTTAGAATTAATGGAGATGAATTAGTCTTGTTGAATGCAGACCATATACCGGGATCTACACAAGTGCTCGTAGAACTGGCAGAGCCTAAGATTAGAGTTGGCTACACAGGCGACTTTAAGCTAACCAATAAAACAGACATTATAGAGTCTCCAGATGTTTTAGTCATAGAGTCTACTTATGGAAACCCACTATACACAAGGCCATTTAAAGACAGCGTGCCGCAAATACTCGTCGACATAGTCCTCGAGGGGCTGATTAAGTATAAGCGGGTATACATCTATGCATACCACGGTAAAATGCAGGAAGCAATGAAGATCCTTAGAGAAGGAGGTATTTCAGAACCCTTCATACTACCGGATAAAGTCTACCGGGCAGTAAGGGTTTTAGAGGAGAAGTATGGTTTTAACTATGGTTCATACTTTAAAGACAACGATGTAAAGTACAATGAGAGAAGTAGATTCATAGTATTTAAACACTTCAACCTAGCTAAGACTAGGAGGCTCAATGGTATGGGGCTACATATAGTACTTACTGGTAGATACACGAGAGAACCATACATAAAAGTTGATGACTACACGTATGTTGTTTCACTAAGCGACCACGCAGACTTCAACGACCTGGTTGGATACGTTGAGCGCTCAAATCCACAATTAGTAATAATTGATGGCTTTCGACCAGGTGAAGCAGGGGCTTTGAAAGAAGCATTGAGTAAGAAGGGATTTTGCACTACTGTATTACCAGGTGGTATTTAGCGTGAGAAGAGTTATTGTCCGCCATCACATGTTGAACTACTACTTCATGGGTCCTGGTGGTGCACAGTACGTAATGCTTGAGACTGCTATAGCTTTCTCGGAGAGAGGTGTTGAAGTCTACATTGATTCTCCATTTATTATGTATAGAGATGACTTGATTAAGATAGCTAGAGTCTTTGGAGTACCACTAAGGGAATTAGGAGGTCTGGGTATTGGGGATCCGAGTGATAGAGATGTAGTTATAAATACTAGTGGGGATTTACTGCTTGGATCGGGCGATGTAGTCTACGTTCACTACCCCTTCTTCTTAAACTACACTTACTACTACTCAGCTCTCCATGGAGTATATGATATCATTGGGAAAGCTTACTCCCTATTAAACACACTTACATACCCACTACTCTCCCGGAAAATCAAGTTATATATCGCTAATTCCTCGTACACAGCTTTATACCTTAAAAAGCTTGGAGTAAACCCCATGGTTATACACCCACCCGTTAACATCGACGACCTCATCGCCTCGAGGCCTTTAGACCTAAGCGAGAGGGAAAGGTATGTTTTAACCGCGACTAGAATAAGCCCCGAGAAGCACCCACATAGAGTAGTTGAATTAGCTAGGCTCCTCAGAAAACTTGGCTTGAGGATTATTCTAGCAGGTGCTCTCTCAAAGTACAATAAACCATACTATGAATCCATAGTCGAGTACGCTGGGAAAATGCAAGTGGACGATGTCATAGACTTCGCCATTAACATCCCTAGAGATAAACTAGTAGAGCTCTATAGAAATGCTCTCTTATATGTACATATTACTCCAAAAGAACACTTCGGAGTGAGCATTGTTGAAGCCATGGCTACTGGTACACCGGTCGTCATACCGAGAGACTCCGGGGCGTGGATAGATATAGCCATGGGAAACGATAGTGTAGCAATTCCATACAATAGCCTCCGCGATGCCTATTGCAACATAAAGAAACTACTGGAAAAACCAAAACACTGGCAAGAACTCAGTGAAAACGGATACAAGAGAGCACGGGAATTCGATAGAAGAGTATTTAGGAGAAAAATATATGAAGCAGTACAGTCAATAGTGTCAAGTAGATGAGGAAAAACCGCGAGACCGAGTGATGACGAGGAAGAGCCATACTGATCCAAACACGCTCAAACAAAAATATAGGGGCTGAACAGATCCAACTAAGGTAACTAGAAGTATTCGTAGTTTAGAGTGAACCACCATGCAACACTTATTTCTAATAAAACAACTCTTATTAAGTCCCGCCGGGGGGATTTGAACCCCCGACCACCCGGTGACCGCCCCCTCACTACAGCCGGGCGCTCTTCCGCTGAGCTACGGCGGGTTTCTCCTTGTTTGTATTTTTCTAGGGTGTCTTAAAAGCTTTCTTTATCCACTTGGATAATATATATTTACAGTGGGTGGTTTTGTGGAGTCTCCGTGGTTTGAGGTTATCGAGGTCATAAAGAGGGATTTTGAAACCCTGGATTCCACTCTTAGAGAGAAAGATGGTGTTAGAGAGGAGGTCATTAAGA
>JAJHRV010000122.1 GCA_020833525.1 Thermosphaera sp. | reverse complement strand
CAATACTTTATCATCAGCGACTTCCCCATACCTAGAAATTGCAATTACTTCGCAGATCTCTTTAAATACTCCTCTTTTATAACACCATTGAAACCTGCAAGTATTAGCATCCATCTCTACAACTTCAAATTTACCAGCGAGGTAAATAGGGATACAGGAGTGATGTAAAAGCTTCAAAGTAGCTGAAAGAGGATACGGGCTTGGGAATACATTGGCAATAATGTTACTCAATATTAAACCCTAGTTTAATTAGTTCCAAGGCCTATTATCCTTATACTCCCTAATTAGCTTTCTGGGGTTAATCCTCTCTCCCTTCAGGTAGTGATGGAGTAGGACGAGATCCACTTAGAGACCTGTATGGTTGACGTTAAAAAACATTATATTATTTTTTATATATTATTTTTTCTCGGGCTCTTCTTTTTTCTCACTAGTCTTCTTCTCCTTCCTCCTGGATTTACACGGCATTTTAACCCCCACAGTGTATTTCATTAATTTTTATTATTTAAATAATAGGTATTTTTAAGTAATTTGTTATCCATTCTCTCGATTTGTTTAATGGATTTAATTAAATAATTGATTAATACAGAAGGTTGGTTCCTCAAAATATCTTCAAAGGCTTGACTTCGAAGTAGTCTAGTACTGTATATTTCTCCTGCAGGAAGCTTAGTAGTTCCCTTATAGATATTACTAGTACATTAGCGTGTACTCTAACCCTAGGTGTTAGTAGTGTGATTATTAGTGGAGTAATGGATTTGGCCTTCTCGAGGATTCTATATTTAGACTTCACGTATGGATAGTACTTAACTAGCTTCCCAACTCTAGCATTGTGGTTTTCAGCAGCGTTTTTCAGTCTAGATGGTGTCGTTATTGACCAGTGTTTACAGTCTACTGCCAGTGAGAAGCCAGTCGATGGGTCAACGCCTAGTACATCTATTTCAAACCTAGCGGGGCTAGTTAATGAGACACTGTGCTCTACCTCATACTGCGACTCGGAGAGTATTCTAGACGTGAAGAACTCGAAGTCCCTCCAATTCAGTAGTTCACTTATTCTCCTCGCTTCAATCCCTTGTGATAGTAGTTTTAGAGCTAACTCCACGGGGTTTACAACCGAGGCTTCGGAACCACTTATTTTAATAAATTCCTTGTTTCCAGCTATAATCTCTAAGACTGTGTCCTCGGGTAGGCTCGTCAGAGACGCAAGCTCCCCTATAAGGATCCTCCTATACTTCAATATGGTCATTAAAACCCTTGACTCCGCGTTCATGTCTAAGACCACGCTGTTAAAATATAGTTACTTGGAGTGTATTAATTACCGATTGTCATAGATTGAACTCGGTGTTTGAGTTGAGTGGGGACATTATTGAAGATTTGAAGAGATTGGTTTTGAAAGAGCCTATTGTAGACTACGAGGTAAGCCCTGATATGAGTATATGTGATTTCATTGAGAGACTTGGCGGAGCACACGGCTTCATGGCTGGCCACGTGTATGTAGCTAGTAGGGTTTTAGCTGAGATGATAATGGATGGAGATGCTACTAGAATACTCTCATTCACAGGCAACATAGTCTCTACTGGTTTAAGGGGTGTCTTGGCTCAGTTGGTTAGGAGTGGTTGGTTTAATGCTGTTATAACAACTTGTGGTGCACTAGACCACGATATAGCTAGGTCTACTGGTGGGGAATACTATAAGGGGGATTGGAGTTATGATGACTCAATGCTTAGATCTACTGGAATACATAGACTTGGAAATGTATTGATACCCATTGAAAAATATGGTCTCCAAGTTGAGAAGTTTACGAGAAATCTACTAGAGGACCTCGCGAAGATTAGTAAGAAGTGGAGTGTTAGTGACTTACTGCTTGAAGCCGGTAGGAGGATTAGCGATAAGTACAGTATACTCAACGCTGCATATGAGAGGAGAGTGCCTATTTTCGTACCCGGTGTTTACGATGGTGCTATTGGCTCTCAAATAGTATTCAACCACCACGCGTTGGGCTTAGAGCTAGACTTGATAAGGGATGAGAAGAAGATCATTGAGCTGGTTGTGTCGTCCAGGAGGCTTGGAGCACTCATTATTGGTGGTGGTATTAGTAAACACCACACTATATGGTGGGCTCAACTCAGGGAGGGATTAGACTATGCTATCTACTTAACCACGGCCGTTGAGTATGATGGAAGCCTTAGTGGTGCACACCCGAGGGAGGCAATTAGCTGGGGTAAGATCAAGCCGAGTGCGAAGAGCGTAGTTGTATATGGTGATGCAACAATAACACTTCCACTCGTAGTAGCCGGTGCTCTATGCGTGTTGGGGAGGAAGTAGTTGATTAAGGTACACATAGGAGTAGATGACGTTGACTCTGTTAATGGTGGTTGCACAACACACTACGCTGTAAAACTAGCCTGGATGCTATATAGTAGGGGCGTAAAGTTCTTAGACTATCCAAACATTGTTAGATTAAACCCCGCAATACCATGGAAGACCAGGGGGAATGGAGCGGTTGCGCTTAGACTACTCGTGGAGTCCGAGGACTCGATCAATGATATATGGGAATTAGCGAGGAACATGTTGGATGAGTACAGTGGGTTTTTCAGAGACTCGAAGAAGCAGCCGTGCTTAATACTACACACTGGGGATATACCTTGGTTTTTCAAGTTTATCGCGGAGAAGTCTCTATATGACCTAGTTCCATTAGACCTCGTTGAAAGACTACTCGTGAAGAGCAATAGTACACGAGTATATAGTCCGAGTGGCCGGAGGGGTTTAATAGGCGCTGTTGCAGCAGTTGGGTATACTATGGAGACCAGCGATCACACGTACGAGCTCTTAGCATATAGAAAGCAAGAGTATTGGGGTAGACGTAGGTGTGTTAGCGAGGAGAGCGTTATCGCTGTGGATAGAGAGTACGGGGATTACTTAATACTGAACTACGACTACGAGTATGGTAGAGTCTTGATTACACCGAGGGGTCCAGACCCCGTTCTACTTGGTTTGAGAGGGGAGGATCCCACTGTCTTACTCGAGGCGTATAGGAAGCTAGAGATTTGTGAGCCCGTTGAGTATACTTGCTTGTTTAGGACTAATCAGCATACAGATGCCCACCTACACATTGTTGACTCTATTTGCAGTATAAGGCCATATATGTGTGTCAAGGTAAATGGTGTGGTTTCATC
>JAJHRV010000036.1 GCA_020833525.1 Thermosphaera sp. | reverse complement strand
CAATCATCTCCGGTGTTACCTTGAACTGTACGTATTCCTTTCCATTGTATACAGCAAAGGTTAACCCAACCATTTCGGGCAGTATGATCATGTCTCTCACTTGAGTCTTGATCACTGCTCTCCTGGCAAGATCAGGGTTCTTGAGAACTTCTCTAACTCTAGCCAGTAGCTTAATCTGGGCCTTCGTGAAGCCACGTATGAGACTACGCCTTTGTCTAGCGGGTAGTAACTGTGCGAATTCATCTAGAGACATTGCTAGAAGTTCCTCGAGAGACTTACCTCTATACCTAAACTTCCTCCACTCTGGTGGCATATCCTGCAAGTGTGGTGGTAGACTACTAGTCTGCGTCAATGCAAACACCCTTGTAAAAGCACACCTCTACATCTTAGACTTGAATTCATCTTTAAAAACTTAGTGTACCTATTCATGGCCCCTTAACCCTACTCCCCTTACCTCTACCAGTCTTTCTAGCAGCAATGTGACCTACTTTACGCCCTGGAGGCGTTGTTCTAGATACTGTTGTTGGTCTACCAATATGCCTACCTCCACCATGTGGGTGTGAGACAGGGTTCATGGCTACTCCGCGGACGCGGGGCCACCATGTACTCTTAGCCCTCCACTTATAATACGCTGCCCCTGCTTTGAGTAGTGGCTCCTCAAGTCTCCCACCACCAGCTATGACTCCAATTGTTGCCCTTGCATTACTTGAAACCTCGATCACTTTTTTGCTTGGTAGCTGTATTTTTACTTTATCGCCAGATTTACTGAGGATTATCGCGTATGTCCCACTAGACCTAGCATACCTCCCTCCATCACCCGGGTTTTTCTCGATATTACATATTTGCGTCCCCTCGGGTATAGCTCCAACTGGCAGTATATTGCCATTTGCTATTTCAGCGCTGGATCCAATGCCGATTACTTGGCCTACGTATAGCCCCTCGACAGCGGGGACATAGAATACTTGCCCAGTCTCTAGCTCGATCTCCGCTAGTGGAACCCACCTACCAGGGTCGTGGATGAGGTCTCTAACTATGCCCTTATAGGTTTTAGAAGGATCTAGTAGTGGGTATTTTGCTGGAGCGATGTGGATGTGATCCGGGGTTCTCCAGGTCGGCGACCCCCTACCCCTTCTCTGAGTAATAATCCTCTTACCCATGTAGACCACCCTACATTAATCCAAGCTTTGTAGCAACCTCCGATGCCTTGTACTCGGGAGCGAGCTTTACATAGGCCTTCTTCTCTCCTTTTGGAGTAATGAGAGTTCTAACCTCCTCGACCTTTACATTGAATAAGTCTTCAACCGCTCTCTTAATATCGTGTTTAGTTGCATTAATGTCTACAATGAATGTAATAGTATTCTGCTTATCAATCATTGATAGAGCCTTCTCACTCTGCACGGGCCTAATAATGATCTTTGCCGATTTACCGGCTTCACTCATATATAAACCACCTTATACTTCTCGACGACATCGCTTAGAGCGGACTTGGAAATAACCATTAATCTACCTGGAACACCGCCAGGTGCGAGGTGTAGTATACTTAGATTAGTGGGTGTAGCTATGTCGACTCCGGGGAAGTTTCTAACGGCTTTGGCGAGTGGTGTATTGTAGCTAGATAAAACAAATAATACGCTCCGGGGCTCAATATACCTCCTACCCCTCATTTTACCCTTCCCAGACCTAATCCTGGTTTTATCATAGCTCCTCTCAATATCGCTCCAAACCCCAATCTTCTCCAGGAACCCCCTGACCTCTCTGGATTTACTATACGAATACTCTGCTTCATCAGCGATTACTATGGGTAATTTATCGCTATTAAAGACATGCCCTCTCTCCCTTACAAGCTCCACTCTAGACGTAGCCGCGAGCGCTGAGACTATTGCTATTACGCGCTCATACTTGTTCACTTCTTCATGTATCCTCCGATCAGGCCTCGGGGGGAAGGCTATATGACCCTTCCTAGTAGAGACGACAAATCTAGCAGTACCATTTGGTAAACGCGGTACTCTAGCCAAGCCGTAGCCTACACCCCAGTATTTCGCAGTCGTCCTCTTACCTGCAAGCAAGTCTCTACCCTTCGGCTGCAACATCGCTGTGAAAGCCGAGAGAAATGCTCTATTAATAATGTCTTTTCTTACCGGGTAGTAGAATAAATCCGGTAACTCCAACTCACCTACTTTATTGCCAAGGGCATCGTAGATTGGCGAAGTTAGCTTTAACTCCTCTACATGTGGATCTCTTATACTCACTAATACTCTACTCATATTATGCACCCTGCTTACTCTCAAGGCTTAAATAAGTGAATTTAGGTGGAGTTAGTGGGAGCCACTTTAAACTAGGCCTTATAGGGTGTCTAAGGACTAGGAGCCTCTTAGCCGGACCCATCACACTCCCCTTCACTAAGATGTATGGTCCATAGATCAATCCATAGTTTAGAAAACCTCCTTTAACGACAACCTCGAATCCATTCAGCCCGATTTTAAGTATTCTCTTATTATACTCCGTCCTCCTGTGGAATCCCATTTGACCAGCTTGTGGAACCTCGCTCATTGAATACGTGAAAGCAGGGCTTCTAGCACCAACCTTTCTACTACCCTTCCTATGTTTATGCCACCTTGGTAGCTCCTTAACCCCAAATCTCTTTATAACACCTTGGAACCCATGCCCCTTAGTCACTCCAATGACGTCTACGAATTGCCCCTCGAGGAACGTATCCATTGGTGTGAGATAAGAGCCAAGTATTTTCTTTGCATAGTCTAATCTCTCATCTATACTCCTACCATGGATTTTTATCTCCAACACCTCCGGCTTTTTCTTCCCAATCCCAGACAGAACAGGAATTGTCGTCACGATAGCTCTTACATCTACAATGTCTCCACTAAATACTTCCTTATAGTCTTCCTCTCTGAACTCTGGTATGAATTTAAATCCATACTCCCCGCTTGGATCAGGCTTAACTAAGCCGTGATTTGCCTTGCGTAAACCAGCAAGGTATTTTCTAACAACATCTTTTGGATTAATAGTCCAGAGAGGATTGCCAACATAGAGTTCACTTGCCTTTAAAACAGCCTCAACAGGGTTTGCCCAGACTTCCCCAATCGTCTTCAATGACCCCTCATAGCTCCTTGCATAAGACCTAATGCCAATTACAACTATTGGTGGCGCATCCAGCACTGTTATTGGAGTAAACAATTCTTTACCAGTGAACGGTGTATTGGGTCTATCCTCAATTACTACAGCGTGCGTTAAACCAGCCTTGTATACTGGGTAGGCTAGGAGAGTAGGCTTAGGGGTAACCCCCTTACTCAATGCTTCGGAGCCATACTTCTCGGCGATTAGCTCAAACCAGCTCTTCTCCGGCCAGGATTTAATCCTAGGCGTAAGATCCTCAGCTCTCTTTCTAGGCCTCACTCCTAGGCTCCCATGGCGTGGCGCCTCCTTCTTCCTATGACCCATTCTCCTCCCCTCTATACCCCACTAGATATAAGCACTCCCCCATTGCTCAACTAACTCTAGTTAAATAACCTTATATACTTCAACTAGCTAAATTGAATCACATAACCCTTAAAAAAACATTTATTACTCCAAGTGTTATGATGAGCGCCTCCTCTGTCCTAATAGAGACAACTCTCTGGCCTGGAATAGTATTCCAGACGTAGTCCACGTGGTCTCTCAGTTCTAGTCCATCACGCATCGCTATCTCGAATAAATCATACTTTGGGCTTCCAAATAAAATAGATACCCTCCTACCCCGAATCCCCACAACATCCTCCACACTTACTACTTTACCATTCCTATCAGTCGCTACAACGACATCCGAGGAGGCTCTACTCTCTTCAAGGGCTTCCCTGAAACTACTCGTAAATATTAATCTAGGTCCAGTGTATATAGGAGTGTCAACGCACTCGACGAGGCGTCTCTCCACGTTCTTCACTCTAACTACAACTAAGCCCTCCCTAGGGCAATTAGTCTCGACGACGTAGGGGGCTTTATCTCCAATTAACGCTAAAAAACCATCTCTCCCTCTATATACATAGCCTATTCTCAACTCACCCTCTCTCGGTTTCCTACCAACATTAAATACTTCCAGCCTAATTGGCGGGAGCATACCAACATACTTTAATGAAGGCTTAATTGGGACTAGTTTTCTACGTAGATATGGAGGTGTGAAGAAGTAGTCCCAGTGATCTTTAATCAGTAACTCGTGTTCCCTGAATTCATCCGTACTCGTAGTGGGTTCTCTATAGAATAAAACCTCGCTCACGCCAAATATAGATGTCCACCTAGCAACCTGGTGTATTCTAATGGACTTTAATAGTAAGTGGTGCTCTACACCGAGGATACTGGTTGGTAACACGACGCGGAGAAAAGTATTAAAAACACCATTCATTAACTACACGCTACTCTGATTTTCCAGTCTTCTTCGACTCTCTCCCACTAGTCTTAGAAGACTCCTCTTTCTCTTTCTTGACAGTTTCCTTGATCATGAATATTGTTGTCCTCTGCCTACCACCCATTAAAACCACCTCTACTCTACAATGAATTCAATGCTTATTTAACTCTACGCCTGCGGGTTCACGGGTTTTCTCCTCTAGGAAACTAGGATTAAAAGTCTTAATTAACTTCATTGTTCTAGTAGTAGTGTTCACAAATAAACCTTCTCCAATACCTAATCTAGGCATATTTAAAGCCAGTTGCTCAGGTATATTGAAGATGTTAATGGATCTATATATGTACTCGCGGTTTCTAGATCCAAAGAGAACAGCTGCATGTATGTTTTCGACAAGATCCTGTGGAAAATCGCTGGGGCTCTGGGTTGAAACAACTACCCCTATTCTCCTACTCCTCCCTTCACGCACTAGTTCTCTAATAGTTCTTAATTCAAGTATTCTCCACGCGTCATCTATGAAGATTAATGGATTTGCATCCTCTATACTTCTCAGTAGGAGGTAGCGTATAATCCCAGTACATATAGCTATATATGCATTCTGATATGCAACACCATAGCCTTCAACGTTGACTAAAATACTCTCTCTCCTCAAGGCCTCCAATAATACATCCATTCTAGACTCACTACTCAGTAAATCCCTGAAAGGCGCTAGAATTGATGCGACATTGGGGCTCTCAACACTCTTTAACCCGGTGTTCTCCAATATATTGAGAGCTCTTAGAACAGACTCACTTGGCAATCCACCCGCATGGGATAACGCCTCCACCACAATTAGTTTCCAGTCGGCTCGGTCAATATCTCTGGGTTTCTCAAGTATGTTTATTGGAGCATCCACTGGTGTAATTACTCTCACTAATCCACGTGGTAGGTACTTGGATAGATCTCCCTTGAAGTCGAAGGCTACTACTCTCTGTAGATCACTAGAGACGACTTGCTCAATAATGGAAGCCATAAGCGTTGTTTTACCCTTACCCGTTGGACCTATAATTGCGAAGTGCTTATATAACTCGTCTAAACCAATCTCCACGGGGTGTTTAGTTTCCAACTCTATTCCTATAATGACTGCATTGTCTAGTCTTGGAAGTTTATCCATTACCAATGGCTGTAGATGGGAGACTCTGTCGAGCTCAACTTGTAGTTGCTTCACTCTAGGTTTTTCAATGATCCCCATAGAGCCTAGGAGTAATTGAATGATGTCGTCGTATGAAGCTCTCTCAAGAACTAATCCATAGGTATTTCTAAAAGTACTTGTTAATATAACCTCATAGTAGTCTGCAAGGCTTTTAGCGATCTCCTTACTCGTCGACTCAACTCTATACACTATCACTAGAGCAACCCTAATAAATGGCTTCCCACCGACGAGGAGGTCGTAGAGTTTCTTGAGTTTTTCAAGCTTTAAATTTAGTTTAATGCGCTTAGACTCTTCTACTACACCCTCTAAATCAGCCTGTATGTTTAGGATCTCGTTTCCTATTTTACGCAGTAAGCTGGAGGAGTCAATGTTCTCCTTGACTAAGTGAATGTGGACCCCTTCGGGAAGAGACTTTATGAGGGCTTTATAGGATTCGAGAATAGTTTTAGCTTCACCCTCCCCTACCTCTGACATACTATATTCTACTTCCCTACACACTAGAAACCTACTAAGTACAACTCTCTTATCACCTATGTAAACAACGAGGTCTGGGGGCTCTACTTCTATGTTTTTAATGGAGTTGATTAACCCCTCATAAGTGAACGACTTTAAGTAATACAGGAATTTATGGATTAACTTCACGCCTCCTACTCACCCTATCCATGATCACTAGTATTAATGCGAGAGCTGTGGAGATGAGAAGTGAGATCGTGCTTTTGCTTTGTAGGAATGTAAATACAGCGTGAATCAATAGCATTAAAACAACGATCTTTGTCGGGGACTTCAATAACTCTACACCATAACTAATCTAGCTATAGACGTTGAAACCCCTCCTAGGAGTCTCGCGAGGCTTAAGGATATAGTAAACAAGATAACAATGTACGCCATTGGCATTATCGTTAACTCGAAGAATGAGTAAGTAACAATAAATATCAAAGTCTCAGGCTTCATGAGGTCTACTCCGAGGACGTTCATGGAGTATGGGTAGGGATCGGGCTGTGGAGAGCTCGATCCACGCCAGTCCACTCTAATATTCACCACGTGCTCTCCTTCATTCAGAGTATATGTTCTAGTAGTGAGGTTTACTCCATACCATTCAACCTGGTTAGTAGTTATGGGCTCTACTATTAAGCCATCCACATAGACTTCAACACTATCTCCACGCTCTGTGTATAGTGTAAGGTTTGTACCTTGAGAACTCATCGTTATGTTTAGCCATTTATTATTACTCGAGTAACTAACGAGATTGTAGCTGCTAGTAAATAATACAAATCGATTTGGCGCTATGGAGAGTGTATTTGTAGCTATAAGAGCTAAATCCCAGTTTCTACTCTCCCCCCGCGCGACACTGGCAGTGTAGTACAAGTCTGCTATATTTACTACTACTTCGTGGTCTACGCATGGTAGGCCATAGAGGCTATCAACGTAGAGTGTTCCATTTCCACTGACTACGTATCTATACTGGAGCTCGCCATTCACATACCCCTCTATAATAGCATAACCCAACCCTCTTCCAGCATCGTCAATTATCTTTATCTCCCCCGTGCAGACATCGCCATGCGTGATCACGGCGTAGCCCACGAGGGAGCCAAGGGTATTTATGAACGCCGGCATGAGTGGTATCCCTATGGAGAACACGATTACGATTGCTATGAGTGTTGCTCCAACGCTACGAGTTAGTCTAAATGGCACTGAGTGAAGTACTAATCCAAGTGCTATCAATACTGGTGCACCAGCATAGAGCATTGTTGACACGTATGTCGAGATTATTAATGTAGTTAGAGATGTTGAGACAAGACTTGTTAATTGACTTAGAAAACCCCCAGCTAAGAAGCTGAATCCCGCTTTCGACAATGCGAATCCAATGGTTTTTAACAACACTAGGAGTATTAGTAGAGCTTGTATTTTATCAAGTATCCAAGCTGTGTAAATTGCCCAGTTGGACCCTAGAAGCCCACCTATATAGTCTATTAATTCAAGGAGGACTCTATATGAGAAGACTAGTATGGCGGAGAATAATCCATCACTCACTAGGCTCCTACCGATTTTCTTAACTAGGAGAAAAGGCAGTGGCAGTGCTTTCAATAATAAGCCAGTTACATAGGATAACACAGATAAGTAGAATGCAAGCTCTAAGAGATCCATTTAAACACCATAGCATTATGGCATAGTGGGGGGTTGAGGCATTGGTAGCTGGATTGAAGACACAATATACGCTACTATGGCGAATACCGTTGTCCCCATGGCGAGCCAGAAGGCAGCCCATATAGCGTCTTCAACAAACCTACCCCCTAGCTTCTTAACGCGTAGGAATGGTATTGGTAGCCCCTTAATGAGCCAGCCTACAACCCATGCTAAGAGAAATATAAACCAAGCTATAATAACTACTATTCCTATGAGTCCCTTGACAAACTCAACTAAGTCCATTATTTACACCAATAAAGTAAATATAATGCTTTAAGAGGGGGGATGTCCGAAAGTATTGTGTAAAGGTGGTTTATTGAAGTACTCTTGGCCTTGGAAAGTTAAGTTGTATTGGGATCCATGGAGGAACACGCCTATAATTAAGCCTAGGCAGGAGGAGATAGATTTACTCTACCAATTAAAGTTGAGTGAGCCGGGTGATGTAAGGCCTGCTTTTAGAGGGGACTATGAGAAGCTAAAGAACGCCATAATGTACGAGTTTGGAAGCGTAGAGTTATACCGGAGGTTTTTCGAGGGTAAATTTACACTACTCAACAAGGTTCCACACTGGGATATAATGTATGAAGTTGTAAGCTCAGGGAATGTGATTGGGCAATTATACTATGATCCATTCCTGGAGAAGTGGAGGTTTAGACTTACATTTCAAGGTGCTTACATAGCACTCAACGAGGGACTGGTAGACTATGTGAGAACACAGCCGCCGATATACACGGGTAAGGAGGTAGAGTCGAGTATTAGCACTAGTAGTAGGCAGGTAGTTGTTGTCGATGAAAAGAACAATATAAGAGGGGTGGCGTCGGTTGAAGGGAGTAGAGTGGTTGTTTCAAAGGTATTCCATGAGAGGTTTCTCCCCGTTGAAACAAGTAATAATAATCCCTCAATCGAGGATGTATTAAAGTACAATATAGAAGGGTTGACGCAGCTCGAGGAGAAATCCATAAAATACTTGAATAGACTTAGGAAAAGGTATAGTGGATTAAGTGCGGTTGTTTCGTACTCAGGGGGTAAAGATAGCTTAGTAGCCTTGGATCTAACACACAGGGCTCTTGGGGATCTAGAGGTAGTATTCAATGATACCGGCTTGGAGCTACCTGAGACACTTAGAAACGTAGAGAAAGTTGCCAATCACTACGGTGCTAAACTACACATAGCTACAGCTGGAGATATCTTCTGGAGAGCCGTCGAGGTCTTTGGGCCTCCTGGAAAAGACTATCGTTGGTGCTGTAAAGTCGCTAAGTTAGTACCGATTGCTAGGTTAACGAAGACTAAGTGGCCTGGTGGAGCACTGAATATTGTTGGTCAAAGGGCTTATGAATCGCTTGATCGGGCTAAAAGCCCACTTGTGTGGAGGAATAAGTGGATACCCCACATGGTTAGTACAACGCCTATACAGTACTGGAGCCAGCTCGCTACATGGCTCTACATTTACAGGTACAAGCTACCGTACAATAAACTATATGAAGAGGGGTTTGATAGACTAGGATGCTATCTATGTCCCTCATGTGCACTAGCTGAGTATAGTGAGGTTAAGAGAATATACCCCGAGCTATGGGAGAAGTGGGATAGTGTACTAGAGAAGTGGCGTGTAAGGCTAGGCCAGCCACGTGAATGGGTAAAGTATGGTTTATGGAGATGGCTCACACCGGCAACAGCGAAGAATAGAATTACCCACCACCTCGAAAACTACACTGTTGACTGGAGGAAAGAGTATTCTCTAAGATTACAGAGTAGCACTGCTAAGTTAACACCAATATCGATTAATAACTACGGTGAGGAGATCGTCGTGGAGTTCAACGAACAAGTGATCCCCAGCGACAAGAGAGAACTATATATTAAAAACGCCATTGCCTTGGGCTTCAAGATCAATAGTGAAGACCCACTAGTCGTTTCGAGGAAGGGGGTGCATAGCTTTATAGGTAATAGTATTCATGTAAAGCCTGCCGGTGATAAACAAGTCCTCGAGGAACTAGTAGATCTATTGAAGATAGCGTATAGGCTGAGAGCTTGTGTTTACTGTGGGGCATGCGTTCTGTGGACGCGTAGAGGATCAGTTGTGTTAACACATAGTGGCCCCCAGCCATTAGTTGAGCTTAGTGATAAGGAGAGAGTAGTGTATGTAGAAGTATGTCCAATAAGCGACCAGCTCGTTGAGAAAGTAGTGGTTTCACTGGTAACAAGCGACTATAAGTCATTTAAGAGGAAGACTAGAGCGCGGCCAATGGGTTAAGCACTGTATACTCACTTACCCTCCTTCTCCTTGAGGTACTTCTTTATCTTGATAAACCTCTTCTCGTACTCGTAGAGTAGTTGAAGTAAGTCTACACCGTTAATGTAGCTATTTATGATTCTTGCAGCGTCTCGAGACCCCACGCCCGGTGTTGAAAGAGCTAGTAGTGCTTTATCTCCATAGTTGTAGAGTAGGACTGCTCTCTGAACTAAATCCTCATG
>JAJHRV010000035.1 GCA_020833525.1 Thermosphaera sp. | reverse complement strand
ACTGGGAGTCCATGGTTTAGTAAAATCGAGCCGCCAACAGACTTCCAGCAGAACCTACAGAGAATTTGGTGGGCTCTAGACGTCCTGCTAGGCTATGACGAGGCATACGCATCCGCATTAATGGGCTCAATGCTATTTGCACACTCCGGAGTAACTAATTTCTTCGACAATATTAGTAGTCCCAACGCTATTAATGGAGTACTCGACTACATAGAGCGTGCTGTAAACGAAGTGGGTATAAGGGGATTTATATCTTTCGAGGCCACTCAGAGGAGAAGCACTGAAGAAGGCTTCCGAGGACTCGCGGAGAACGAGAGATTTATCAAGAAAAATAACACAGATGAATCTAAGCTCGTGAAGGGAGCTATATACCTCCACGCAAGTTTCACAGTTAAAGACGAGTTATTTATCAAGGCTATAGAGCTTTCACACAAGTGCAACGCTCTAATGGCCATACACGCTGAAGAAGGCTTAGTAGATGTATACCACAATATTGAGCACTATGGTCTTAGACCCGTGGAGAGAATGTATAAACTAGGCTTCCTAGGCCCTAGAACCCACCTCGTCCACCTAGTCCAAGCTACAGACGATGAGTTAGAGCTAGTTAAGAAGACAGGGTCTCACGTAGCCCACAACCCAATGAGCAATATGTTGAATGCTGTCGGCGTAGCTAAAGTACCCGAGATGCTTAAAATGGGAATTAATGTTGGGCTTGGAAATGATGGATATATATTTGATCAATTTGAAAACATGCGCGCCGCTTACCTACTGCACAAGGTTTGGCGCAGAGATCCGAGAGTTATGACCCCGCTTGAAGTCTTTGAAATGTCAACTCTGAACGTAGCTAGGATGTTCCACCAAGACAAGATTCTAGGGTCTATCGAGCCTGATAAGAAAGCCGACTTAGTCATAATCAAGCCAAAGACCCCGAATACACCCGTAAACTCCCAGTCGATATACAGCCACTTAGTCAACACTTTTAGTAGTAAAGACGTCGACACGGTAATAGTGGATGGAAAAGTCATTTTGAAAGAAGGGAGGCTCACCACAATAGACGAGGAGAAAGCCGTGGATCACGTGCATAGAGTAGTTGAGAAACTGTGGGATAAACTATTGAGTAAGGGTGCTCCACAACTAGACTACATTAAACAATAGTTCTTCAACCACCCATTTCAGGAGTTATAAATACAACTCTATCTCCATTTTTCAACTCTCTATTCATGTCATTTGTTGGTAATCCATTAACGTAGACCACGAATACGTAGTGTCCCTTAAAATACCTATCCGAGATGACTCTACTCACTTTCTCCCCGAGCACCTCTATTAAATCCTTTAATTTAGCGCCATCTACTAATTCAACATCAACAATGTTTACTCCTGCTATTTCACTAGCTCTCCCGAGAAAAACGACCGTAACCTTCACACTGGACACCTATAGGAATTATAACAAAGTTATTTAAAAATGTTGCAGTCATCTGATTGTGCTTTTATTAATTTAATATATATTCATATATACGTGTATATAAGTCCCATACAGGGGTGATTAAATTCGCCAATTGATAGAAGAATATATGAACACCCAATTATAACGTTCCAGCGAGGTAGAAAAATAAAGTTTTTCTTCGAAGACAAGGAGGTGGAAGCTTATGAAGGTGAAAGTATAGCTATAGCTCTATACGCTATAGGAATTGATGTATTTTCATGGAGTCCTAAGCTAGGTAGGCCCCGCGGTCCTTTATGCATGATTGGGAAGTGTAGTAGTTGCTTCATGATCGTTGATGGAGTTCCAAATACAAAAACATGTAGATTCCCAGTTAGAGAGGGGTTGAGGGTTGAAAGGCAAAGAGGTCGGTCTACGCCTCCACCAGAGCCTATCATCGATGAAGTGGAGAGCTTAGAGATCAAAACAGACGTATTAATTATTGGGGGAGGACCGGCAGGCCTAGAGGCTGCAAGTATACTTAGTAAGAGCGGTCTCAGCGTGGTTATTGTAGATGAACACTTCAAGCTTGGAGGACAGTTATTGAAGCAGACACACAAGTTCTTCGGGAGTGTTGATTTATTTGGTGGAATGCGTGGTTTTCAAATAGCCGAGGCATACGTAAAGAACCTATTATCTCAGCCCAATATTAGAGTCTTAACTGAGACCGTGGTCTACGGGGTTTTCCGTGGGGGAGTAGTTTCCGCTGTATCGCCTGGTAAGCACTACTTGATCAAGCCTAGAGCTGTTATTGCTGCTACTGGAGCACAGGAGAGGCTACTGGAGTTTCCAAATAACGACTTACCAGGTGTAATGGGTGCTGGTGGAGCACAAACTATAATGAACGAGTATGGAGTTAAGCCTGGTGAAAGAGCTTTAGTCGTTGGATCAGGGAATGTTGGGTTAATAATAGCATATCAACTACTACAAGCCGGTGTCAGAGTAGAAGCCATTGTCGAGATACTAATAGAGATTGGTGGGTGGTTTGTACACGCCGCGAAGATTAGAAGATATGGAGTCCCCATTCTAACGGGGCATACAATAAAGTATGTTGTAGGAGATAGTAGAGTCGAGAAAGCAGTTGTCGTAGCTGTAGATGATAAATTCAATCCAATCCCAGGTAGCGAAAGGGAGTATAACGTTGACTTAGTACTACTAGCCATAGGCCTAGAACCAGATACACGCCTACACGCACAGGTAGGTGCATTAATGAAGTATATACCAGAGCTCGGGGGACTAGTACCCCTGAGGACTCGGGAACTAGAGACTACCGTTAGAAACCTCTATGTAGCGGGAGATTCGTCGGGGATTGAGGAAGCTACAACAGCTATTCTTGAGGGGAGAATCGCAGCATACTCTATAGTGTCAAAGTATAGTGATGGCGAGAAGGCGATCGCCGCTGAGATGGAACTAGATAAAGCCCTCAAATTCCTCTGGGATGAATACAGGTCTTCACCTCTCTTATCAAGGGCACGTCGTGGTAAAGAGCTAGCAACTGTATCAAAAGAGGAGATGGAGGAACTACGTAGAAAGTATCCTCCACCAGTTGAATTCGGGTGAGAGCATGTCGGATACGGATTATCGTAGGAGGGGGTATATAGAGATCGAGGAGTTAAAAAAGCTTGGATTGATCCCACCGAAGGATAGGCTTGAGAAAGGGCCTGTAGCGATCTTAGAGTGCCCAGAGCAAATACCATGTAATATCTGTGTTCCATTCTGCCCTACAAAGGCTATTCAAATGGAGAGAATCATTGATATTCCACGAGTAGACTGGAATAAATGCACTGGGTGCGGAGTATGCGTAGCTGTCTGCCCGGGGCTAGCGGCATTCGTAGTTGACTTATCTAAGCCTGAAGCCGACTATGTTACACTGCCATACGAGTTCCTCCCCGCACCTGTTAAAGGAGATAGCGTTGTCCTACTAAATAGAAGAAGTGAGAGAATTGGCGTTGGAGAAGTTATTCGTGTGTGGGAGAGGAATAAAACCTATGTTGTAACAGTTAAGGTTCCAAAAGGCTTTGGCATGGAGGTGAGGGGGATTTGGGTGGAGAGGAGGTAGGCATGGAGAAGGCAACCATAATATGTAGATGCAACGATGTCACTCTAGAAGACATTAATAAGGCTATTGAAGCGGGAATAGACGACTTCGAGCTTCTCCGCAAATACTTGAAAATAGGCTTTGGGCCATGCCAAGGTAGGGGCTGTCTATTAATAGCGGCTAGGATCTTTGCTAGAAGAATGAGTAAGAGTCTTGGAGATGTTCTAGCGAATTACAGTGTGAGGCCCCCCATTACCCCCATCCCAGCGAAGTACTTTACAACCGTAAACCCCTCGTTTCAGGGAGGGAAGAAGGCCAACCGAGGTGGTGAGAGTTGAGAATATTAATTATTGGTGCAGGAGTTAGTGGATTGTTCATAGCATACGAGTTGCTAAAGCGGGGGTTGAGAGAAATATTTGTTCTAGATGCAAAAACACCTGGTTATGGTGCATCATTGAGGAATATTGGGTGCTTCAGATCATCATTTACGTCACGCGAGCACGTGTTATTAATGAAGGAGAGTATTGCCAAGTGGCTTGAAATTAAGAGGGATTGGGGTGTATTCATTGAGCAGAGAGGCTACCTGTGGATCGCTAGGAGAGAGGATACTTTAGATGTATTCAGGGAACTAGCTAAGTTCCACAACTCGCATGGTGTTCCAACAAGGGTCATTGGAGTAGATGAACTGAGTTCAAGAGAGCCATACATAAACACTAGTATCGTCAAAGGAGCACTATTCGATCCAACCGCCGGTAAAATGAGTGTTATAGAAGTCTTTACAGAGCTCTACATTAGAGTTAAGAAAATGGGAGGCATTATAATACCACATACACCAGTCGAGAAACTAGTTTCCAGCGGTGGAGTAGTGAAGTCAGCAATAACACCCAGAGGAGAGTATACTGCAGACGTGTTTGTTGTTGCAGCCGCAGAGGGTAGTAGGAAAATACTAGAATCCATTGGTGTTAATGTACCAATAGAGCCTATTCCAAGGCACCCATTGGTTACAGAACCATACGCCGAGGTGATTAAATCTGGTTTAGTAATAGATTGGGATACTCCTGGGTCGCCGCACATTACTCAAACACAACATGGCTCTATAATACTCGCTAGAGACATTAAGGATGAACCATGGACCCCCTTGAACTCTCAACGCCACGATGCCTTCGAGAAGATCATAAAACCCCTCAGTGAGCTCTATCCATTTCTTAGAAATGTTAATGTAAATAGGTATTGGATGGGATACTACGACATGACGCCAGATCACCACCCAATATATGGACTAATTAAGCCATTTGAAAACCTATACATAGCGGCCGGCTTCAGTGGACATGGATTAATGATGGCTCCTGTAACGGGTGTTCTCATAGCGGACTGGATCCTCCACGGCAGACCCAGAATTAGTATCGCAGAAAACCTAGTGCTTGAGAGGTTTGAAACTGATAGGTTGGTTAAGGAGATAGCCGTGGTTGGTTGAACTAAATAAATCTACTGGGTTTTACCACTCGTGAATTTTGTTAGTAGATCTAGTAGCTCATCTATTTTCTTCACACCACTAACATCGCTTTTCCTCTTTATCTCTCCACCGGATACATAAAGTAGTATTGTTGTTGGCGATGCATGAACATCGAATTTCCTAAATGCGGAGCTCGCGGCCTCTGAAACACACTCCCTTGCAAACCAATCACACAATACCACCACGTAGTTTACCTCATTAAACATTTTACCAAAAATCTTAACGAATGGATACCAGTAGTTATCATATGCTCTACATGCTGGACACTTTGCATTATCGAAGTAGATCATGTAGTAGCCATCCCCCCATGGCAATCCAGGGTTTCCACTAATCTGCCTTAAAACCCACTTCTCCCTGTTGAAATCATACACATATATTCCATGTGGAGAATCAACATCTACTTTATCGAGCTCAAGCCCCTCCCTCCCCTTCTTTCTCTCGGTTTCAGACATGAGCATTTTCTTCAGTAAATTGAGTAAGTCCACCTCCATGGAAACAACACCTTAGTACCCATAGAGTTTTTTAGTTATTTATGGATTAATAATGAGAAATACTTGATTTTAAAGAGACTCCATTAGGGTTAGATAAGTTAATAAACCATGCTGTTTGTTTCATTTATTAACCCTTAAATCAATATACCTAAATAAAGAGGGTATTTAACCATGGTGCGTGAAAACGAACTTGAAGATGTTATAGAGTTATATAATAGACTCCACGGCGTTGAAGCCCAAGCCAAGATATTGGAGATTAAAGATAATGGAGTAGTAATTGTAGAATTTAAGGGAACCTTCTGCCACACATGCGGAGTAAGAGACTGGTTAGAGGACCTTGCATACTTAGCTCAATCACGTGGTATTCACGTAGAGCTCGTAGAAATGGTTGAACCGGAGGGTGAAGAGAGGGATTTTAAAAGAATAGGAGTATTTAAGCTCAATGGATCTAAGAATATTGCTCGTGGTGGTTTAAGTGGCGGGGAGAATTCTTGATGAAGTAGATAGGAAGATAATTTCGATTTTAATGGCTAATGCAAGGACGACGTATAGGGAGGTAGCTAAAAGTGTTGGTTTAACAGATGTAGCTGTAATTAAGAGGATTAAGAAACTCGAAGGCAGTAAAGTAATTAAGAAGTACACGGCCATCGTGGATCCAACTACACTAGGCTACTCTAAGATCAGCTTTACAGGCGTAAATGTGAAGCCAGAGAAATTATTCGATGTTGTGAGGGAACTTAAAGAGAAGAACTATGTAAAATACCTTGCATTAACTACTGGAGACCACGACATACTGGTCGTTATATGGGCTTCTACAGGCGAAGAACTAGATAAAATACACAGCGAGATCAAGAGTATTGAGGGAGTAGTATCCGTGTATCCAGCTATACTCTCCGAGGTCCTTAAAGACGAGGCGTATGTCTAGAGTCCTATTTATATAAGTAAACCTCGTCTAGACATAGACAGGGGTCTTGAATTGAGTGTTTATCAAGGCGTCTTCACCCCTAAACAAGACTTATTCAGGTATCTCCTACCAAGTGGTATACCAAGAAACTCGCTGGTTATAATCGCGGGAGAAGGGGGCTCGGGTAAGTCTGTGATCGTCGCGCACTTAGTTAAAGACGCTATTTTATCGGGTGAGCCAGTAGTGTACGTAGCGATCGATGACGACCCGCAGACTATTTTAAACCAGTTAAATACCTTTGGTGTTAAAACACTCGAGGAGTGTAATAGTAAGCGCTTGATTATTATTGATGGTTTCAGCTACCTTATGCAATTCAAAAAACCTCAACCATGCGTCGAAGAGGAGATTCCACTAGATTCACCTGGTAAACTAATTAACTCCATTAGCAGAGTTGTAGATAAATACAAGATCACCGATAAGGGACTCGTAGTAGTGGACTCTCTTAATGATATAGTAATGCTCCTCGATCCCACACGAGTAGTGGAATTTATAAAGTCTCTAAGGGCAAACTTCGCCAAGGCTAGAGGGGTATTAACAATCGCGACACTGCACACTTCAACAAGTAGTTTCAAAGAGTATTTACTGAGTATAGAGCACCTAGTGGATGGGGTCATAGAAACTGGTAGTATACCAGAGGAACTAGCCCAGCACATACCTATATTCGTTAGACAAATCATTGTTAGGAAAATGAGGGGTGTGGATAGTAAGCAAGGTCCCGTCCTATATGGAATTGATAGAGAGGGGTTGAAGCCGGTTATATTGAAGATTTCAGGCTCCACAAAGTAGGTTTTTCCTTGATTTAATAAACCAGTGTATTTTCTCCAGTGTTTTCAACGCGAGGTCTTCTTCCTCCCTCCCAAAAATGTATAACCCTAGAGGTGAGTACTCGACTTCTCCACAATGGAGAGATGGAGTATTCTCCTCTAAGTGGATTTTAGCTATGTAGGCGTGTTCACCCCTCTTTCCACAAATCAATAATTTAACTCCACAGTACTCTATAAGGAGCATTAGGTATGGTCCTTGCTTTTCCCTTATAGTCCTCGTAGCTTTTTCTGTAAGTTTCCTCGCGAACTCCTCCATCAAGGATTAATCACGCTAGACGAGGTATAGATTTCTACGTGTATCCTCGGGTAGCACTTCCTCGTCGACTACAACAGCTGTTGGTGGTGGATTCAAGGTCTTGTACCCAGTGATGATGAACCTAGAGGGATCAGTGAGGTTGACCTGCTCCATTTTCTCTCCAAATCTAAGGTTTAAAACTCTCACTTTAACGTAGAATCCATCACTCCTCTTAACATATATGTACTTCCTGTGCTTCAAGCCCATGGACAACACCCGTTATTTAACTCTATGCATGCTCCACGTATATATGTAGCCTAAAATAAAGTTTACAATAAAGCCGACGATTATACCCATTAATTGACCAAGCCAGAAGGGTGTTCCAAGTAGTAGTGGGAGTGCATTTGCAAAAGAGACCTGTGATGCAAAACTAGCGATACTTGCTACGTGGTATTTTAGTAAGCGATGAGCCACCCTAACCCAGGTTCTCTCGAGACCCGTATCCTTAAATGTTATTAATTCATTTAATGTAAAATTAGAGAATACGCTTGCCTCAAAACCCATGGATGATGCAACTGTATTAGTAAGAACTCCAAGGTATTGCTTAAGTCCATTATAAACGAATACGGCTACAGCGAGGTTAACTATGATCCCTGATGCACCTATAGCTATAAATGATAATACTCTCAGTGGCTCGGAGAGAGGCAACGCTAATATGCGTGGTAGTTTCTCAGAGTATACCCTGTACAGATCTTCGCTGGATAGATCAATTAACACCTCATTACTCGATAAAGCTGAACCCTTATATCCAACAATTACTCCACCGCGGTGGAAGCCGAGATTCTCTATACCAATAATTCTCATTAATAGTCTGTGAAACAAAGGTAGTTTAACTACTATAATAAATGATTCAAGCAACTCGACATCTCCGATTTTACCTTGGACAACGCCAAGCCATAGCTTAGCGATACAAACCCCATTGCTTTGCTCAAAACACTTCTCCATATAGTGCACCATAATAGCTATTTTACAGAACTCCTCTTCCTCGCTAGACCAATGTAGTAATTAGCTGAGTATGGATAGTCTTTTTCACCATATCCATTCACACTAGCTACTGCGTAGAATGAGGTTAACGCATCGGAGATCATTGATGGAAGTCCACGCTCCCTCAGAGAGCTAGATATATATGAGTAGTCCTTCATAGCCCACATGGCTTTAAATCTCACGGGTTTCTCACTAACGATTCTCTCCATGTATCTCTCAATTATTTGTCCAAACCAGAGCTCTCTTGCAACGTCGAGGAGTAATTTATAGTCTACACTATACGCTTCGAGAAGCATAATAGACTCAGCTAGTAATGCGGGGAAAGCCAATCCAATATTGTTGAGAGCAAGCTTTAAAACAATGGCGCTCGGTGGCTCGCCAACGTAGTACACCCTGCTACTATATAATTCAAGTAAATCCTTTACCGCGTTGTAAACACGTTTCTCGGATGCAACTATAGATACAAGTCTACATTCACTTGCTTCACTACTACTGCCATAAACAGGTGCTTCTACATAGTCTATGCCCCTATCGCTAAGTATTTTCAATGCCTCTAAGCTAGCTTGAGGTGTGACTGTGCTTGCGTTAATAAAAACACCTTTACTTCCACTAAACCTCCGCGAAATAATTGAAGCCACTTCGAGTAGATCCTCGTCTCTCGGTACAAACACTACTACGGCTTCACATTCAGCTATTAATTTCAATAGGTCATCATAGACTACGCCGCCGATCTCTCTCGCAACTAATTTAGCTTTATCAATAGTCCTATTATAGTATCCAAGATTAACGCCCTTTCTAGATAAGCACTTCGCTAGGTTTGATCCCATTACCCCTGTTCCAATAATTCCTACTTTCACTATGTCGCTACACCCTTTGCTTTATTGGATTAAATATATATCGTTACCCATAATTAGTTTTAGCATGTATTGGTGTTTAAATTGATGATGCCGGAAAACCCTGTTTTGGAGTCTGTATACGCTGTGATTTTATTTATCTATATTTTAATCTTGATCCTAATCACTAAGAAACTCTATAAATTAATGACGTCTAGGAATATGAAGAACAATGTTGCCGTCTACTATAATAGAAAGATTATCCACATCATGGCAGGCGGGGTAGTAGCGTTTCTAACGCCATTTATTTTCACGTCGCCATTAATCCCCACGCTATTTGCTCTAATAATAGCTATAATACTATACATCCCACACCACAAGGGTAGTCTATTAAATTGGTTTCAGACAGGTGAAAACATGTATGAAGTGAACTTTGCTCTTGCATGGGGTATTTCACTACTCACGGTGTGGGTTTTAACTGGAAATAAGTACTTCGCTGTAGTTCCACCAATATTTATCTCTATTGGAGACGCCGTAACTGGGATTATTAGGAATAGCGTCTACGGTGAGAGAACGAAGTCTTGGATTGGAAACCTGGGAATGATCGCTGTCACGTTGCCAATAGGCTATGTCTACTCCGGGATTTCAGGGGCATTAGCCGCTGTTATAGCTAGTGTAGTGGAGCACTTCGAGATCCCACCATACCTAGACGACAATGTATTGATAACGCTCTCAGCCAGCTTAGTCTTAATCTTATACTCACTAATGACATGATCATTGAGTGGTGTTTCATGGAGGAGGAGTGGAGGAGGCTTGAATTAGAGATCCTGAATTGTAGTAAGTGTA
>JAJHRV010000121.1 GCA_020833525.1 Thermosphaera sp. | reverse complement strand
TTACTCTAAGACCCTACCAGGAGGAGGCCTTAGAGAAGTGGATTAGTAATGAATATAGAGGCGTAATAGCTCTCCCAACAGGATCTGGTAAGAGTATTGTGGCTATTGCAGCACTCGTGAAACTAGGAGTTAGAACCCTCATAGTTGCCTATACAAAAGAGCAGGTTTTACAGTGGCGTGAATTCATATTGAAGTACACTAATATCCCACCACACATGGTCGGGGTTTTCTACAGTAGTGAGAAGAAGCTTGCACCAATCACGATAATTACTTATCAAAGTGGTTTTAGAAACATGGCCACTATATCACCCTACTTTGGAATGATAATTATTGATGAAGTACACCACTTGCCAGCGGATAAATTCAGGTATATAGCTATACACTCACTAGCGGGTTATAGAATGGGCCTCTCAGCAACGCCAACACGTGAGGATGGGAGACACGAAGAACTATTCCTACTACTCGGAGGCATAGTGTACTATAAAGCCCCAAGCGACTTAGTCAACCAGGGTTACCTAGCACCATACACAGTAGTAACTGTGAGAGTTGGGCTTTCGAGACAAGAGAGACTACTCTACGAGGACTTGAGGAGGAAGTATAGAGCATTAATTGGAGACAAGAAATTCGAAGAGGTCTTAGAGTCGGCGCGTAGAGGGGATTCAAAGGCGATTATGGCTTTGAAAATCCACAGCGACATGAGAATGCTACTAGCGAAGTCGACTAGTAAGATCGAGAAGGCTGTGGAGATAGCTAAGCAGGAGTTTGAGAGGGGTAATAAGGTAATAGTATTCACTCAGTACGTTGAGCAAGCAGAGGAGATCGCGAAGAAGCTTGGAGCACTAGTTTTAACTGGTGAGACCCCGATGGATGAGAGGAAGAAAGCACTAGAGGAGTTTAAGAAAGCCCAGAGGGGCATACTAGTAGTGACAACTGTTGGAGACGAAGGCATAGACATACCAGACGCCAACGTGGGAATCATAGTCTCCGGTACATCCTCACGTAGGCAATTCATACAGAGACTTGGAAGACTACTAAGGCCGAAGCCGGATGGGAGAGAGGCAGTAATGTACGAGATAATCCTAGAGAAAACCCCGGAGGAGTACCAGGCTAGAAAGAGGAAAAACATCGACATAAGCGAGTACCTCGATGAAGAACGAGAAGACATAGAATAACCTAATCTAAGGTAATACAACGATGTGGAATTACAAGCGGACAGCAAACCCAAGAACCGTGTGTAGTAGACTCTTTCCAACTGACCTCCTCCCCGCCCTAAAGGGGCGATGGTTTCCTTTAGGGGGTTCACTGGTTCCCCGCATCTATTCGGGTTTACATCTGTCCTCTGCGGGGCAGTCGGGGTGGTCAGAGATCCCCCCATATAGTGTATTTGCCCTGTGGTTGCACTCCCCGCATCCCACATGGGCTTAGGGGCAACCACAGCTAACAATTAACTCATCACCATAGAACAAACAAAATTAAGGGAGTTTATAAGCATTTCTACACCATCCCCGCCTTGAAAGGCGGGAGCTTTCAGTTGTAAACCCGTTCACCACGGTTGTTTAATATTCTCAAATAGTTGGGGCTGTTTCCCTTAATAAGGTGGATTGAGGTTGTTTGGGGGTTTTCAGGGCTGTGGTGTATTTATAAACTCCTCGATGCTTAATATACCTACTGGTGGATCCGCTTGGGTGATGGGAGCACTGCTCCAAGCCTAGACGGGTTGAAGGTAGATGGGAGCCCCGTGCCGTTGGGCTCGACCGCCACCCATGACCCCACAGGGATCCCCCAAGTCCCTGTGGGTGAGGTGGAAGCCCCTAGATGAGACCCTGAAATGAAGGGAATGGCCATCTAGGGACAAACGGAATAGTTGGCTAGGATTCTAGGTATAATACTGCGTCTAGTAGAGAGCCATATATAATCCACTCAATGCCGCAAACTGGTTTACACGTGTGTAGTATCTTCATTTCTCCTCTTTCCTCGAGCCATACAAGCGGCTCTATTAAATCCCCATTTACACAGGCTACTAGTATGGTTCTCCCCTCCCTCAACGCCTCCTTGTAGTGGTTGATTAGTGGTTTATAGTTTAATCTAGCCACGTGGGGGATACGGGGGTATTTCAAGACTAATTGCTCCACGACAACTGGTTCACTACACTCCGGGCATGGTTGACTCGCCTTTATTTCTAGTCTTCCTATACGGGTTTCACGGCTTGATTGTATTGATTTAAGGGATTTTAAAGCAGTGAGGGGGTCGACACGAATATACTCTCCCCAAGAGTCTCTTAAGACTCTAACTCCACTAATTGACCCAGGGGGAGTTGTTGAACTGGGTATTATTAATGCAGGTGGATTCACAGCAACTGAGTATACTCCACGGCTTAGACTTGTCTCTACAACGACTGGCTCTACTAGTACACCTATTTCTCTTACACCGGCCTCGATGAGTTCTTCAAGGGTTTTAAACAGTGTGCTTGGCTCTGAGAGGTTTAACTCTATAAAGGTGGAGTTTGAGGGGATGCGTGGCATGGGGATCTGCGATGAAATGGCGGCTTTAAAAACAATATTGTGTTGTACTGTATTTACTCTCGTTACTCCTTTACTTTTAGCTTTATCTCGATAATGCTTACTCTAGCTTCTCTTCCCTGTGGATTGGTTAGTGTCTGGCTCCCAATCTTTATGTCCTCAACGTCTACTTTGCCCGGTAGGAACCTGTTCTTTATTATCTCAACTGTGTCTACTGCTTTACTAATTGCTCTACCACGGGCTTTTATGAATACCTCTTTGACTCCCTGGTGTACTAGGGTTAATACTGCGATTACATAGTTCATTACTGGTTTCTTTCCAACTAATACCGTGTTTGCACTTTGTGGTTGGGCCATTCCAATACACCTCGTTTTTCATATATTTGGATATCGGTGATTAGAATAAAGACTCGTGCTTAAAAACTTTTCCTCACCTGGGGAAACGAGCACCACTGCGCCAAGCCCCATGCTGACCTCCTCCCCGCCCTGAAGTGCGAGGGTTCTTGCTATTGCGGGGGAGGTTTGGGATTACATTCCCTCTTCCTACGGGTTCAATCCCGGGCCGGGTCTCCGGCCCATTACCCCTATCCCTCCCGGGACTCGGGGTTATGCATAGACTATTTGTCATCGCTAATGGCTCAAAATACTTAATGCTCATCACCAATGGCAATTAA
>JAJHRV010000034.1 GCA_020833525.1 Thermosphaera sp. | reverse complement strand
ATAGCCGTATATTATTCGGGCTAGTTGATTATTACCTACGATGAAGATTATGAAGTCTAGATTGTTAATGGCCTCTTTATAACCTTCCTCATGGCTAAATACACAGTTGTTTAAAACATGGAAAAGAACTTCTTTAGGAATAATTTTCTTGAAAATAAACCATGGTGTGGTGACTCCCTTGTCCAGCCTAAATACCCCATACTCGTCTCCTAAATCAGGTGATTTCATGACTACGTAGACTTCTAGTAAGGGAGGCTCACTTATTAGCAATCGCATTATCTTTTGTATAGAGTCAGGAAGTCGATCTAATCTTATGAACACCCCCTTTCCCTGATCGACTACATTTCTTTCAACGACCTCTGTTGATAGGGCCTCTTTTGCGCCCTTATAAAAGGCGTGTATTTGCTCAAAGGGGGTCATATACCTATTCCACTTACTGTTTTCATGATATAACTCATCTATGAAAAGTTTTGAACTATTCAGCCTTGTTATAAACCTTGTTGTAGGGGTATCAATCAATATGTATGTCTTCAATGGATTGATAATATAGCCCTCCATCACTGTATCAAACCAAAGCCTGGACTCTACGTCAACTATTCTTAATCCCATTTGTAACACCTTATATATATGATTTACGAGGTGTGGATATATTCGAACATACAGGACATCGAGGGTTCTTTAACGCGTCTTCAACGCTGATCATGAATGCCTCGTGTTCAATAAATATAAGCCTGCCTATTAAAAGTGGAGTAGCGTCCATTATAAAGCGTACAACATTATCTATGGCAATACCAGAAACTATATCGTATAATGGAGGTATGCCGC
This sequence comes from Thermosphaera sp., assembly GCA_020833525.1. Lineage (GTDB taxonomy): Archaea > Thermoproteota > Thermoprotei_A > Sulfolobales > Desulfurococcaceae > UBA285. The sequence continues at coordinate 9,503 of JAJHRV010000034.1, read as the reverse complement.
TCAATGGTATTTCTTCACCTCTCTCTTCAAGATCTTTTATGTGCTCTCTATAGGCTCTATATATTGTCGATCTCCCCCATATGGAGTCGTAGCTTATTTCTACACATGAGTAGCAAGCAGTTTCTCTAGGTATAACGAATGGTCCTATCACGCCAACATTCCCTTCTACAAATACAAAGAACACAGGTATTTTCTTTTCAACACATAGTTCATTAACAATGTGGAAAAGATATGGTCGATATGATTCATAGGCGACGATAACAAGGTTTGCCTCTGGTATTACTTTTCCCAGATGTTTTTCGTCAACAAGCATGCCTTCCTTATACTCTATATACTCTATATTATTTCCTAAGTCTCTTGTTACATGACTCTTTAAAAGTTGTATATAGCTTGTTTCTTTCTCAGGGTGATCTAAATATGGAAATAAAAACCCTTCAATACGTGGATCTCTAATTCTACGGTCATCTAGAACAATCAACTTCTCTAGATCCATTTTTGCCAATGATAAAATTATTCTAGAGCCTAATGGTCCTGCACCTATAACCATTACTCTCTTATTCCTAATTTTAGATTCCTCTAATTTAAGTTGAATTTTATAATACATGAAAAAAGGATTTTCTTCAACGCTGGAGAGTACGCCACGCTCATATAGTGCTTGAAGAACTCTTTCAAGCTCTAACTCACGTGTAGGGGGTATATTCAGTTTTTTGCATATTTCATCGAATGTGTGGGGAGTTTGTAAAAGATTTATTAATTTGCTAAGTATGTTTGTTTCCTTATCATCTCTTAAAGAGAAACTAAATGCTGAACGAAATCCAGGCGTGAAATATACCTCGTTTGGATCTACAATAATGGCCTTATAAAATGGACTAATAAATAACCTCAATGTCCTTAGAAATTTCTTACTCACTCTACCCCCACCCTACACAATTCGAGCCTAGTATCCGTGATATTCTCACTAATTTAGGTATTTATAAACCTTAATGATAAAAAAGATTTATAAGGGGGAGATAGAAAAGATTTCAGAGGGGGAGAGTATGCAAATAGTAGAAACGCCTCAAGTAGCATACCTACCATCAGGCGACGGAGAAGCACAACCAATGGACTTTAGTGGCTGGTGTAGCTGCGGCTGGTGTTTCTGCTGTTGTTGTTGCTGTTGTTGCTAATTGCTAATTTTTTTTCCTTCCCTCCATTCCTTTATAGATACCTCATTACTGTTAATTGATACTAGTATTGTGGATTGTCATAGGAGGCACACTAATAATTCGTTTGAGAAACTGTGAGAACTCGTCATTTCCGTAACTAACTTTGCTATAGATCTTACTGTAAAATAGCGACGATTCATTAATGAATAGTTGTAAATTTGCCATTTTAATTATCTTTTTAGGGATATTTTTCAACTCTTCTCTTTCCTAAAGTAAATAAAGATGAATAAACTACCGGGCTCCAAGGTAGGTAATTATGGGTTAAACATGTTTAGAAAATTCAAGCTGAGGTGGCTTGTGTCTAAAGAGTAATCTAAAACTGAAAATCTGTGTCGATATTTATGGCAGGCTAGTCAGCGGTCCAGCATGATGGCAAAAAATCAATAACAAATCCATATTAAGTGATTAATACCCTTGAGTGGTTAGAACTTGGAGTCAATAAAAAGCGTGAAAGTAGTAAGTAGCGATTAGCTACAAGTGATTTACTTAATTGATATATAAAAACCCCGTTAAGATTTAAAGCCCATTATATAAGGATTTCCAATTGGATGCAGAGCGGTGATCTATATTACTATTAAGAGGCAGACTGTGGCCAATAAGGAGGCTTTGAATCACCGCGTACATGGAATATATCGATACGCTTGTTTAAACTGTGACGGGTCTATATCTGATTATAGACTAATGTATAAAGCTCCCTGCGAGAAGTGTTTGCCTGAGGAGGAGTTTATTGAGATCATTAGGGAAAACAACATATCTATAATTCCCCGAATAAAGCGCCTTGAGTTGTATTCCAAGGGCTTGAGGAAACCGGGTAGAATCACCGAGATGTTGGCTGAGGAGAAGGCAGTACTCGACTTCGAGGAGTTCTTTAGGAGAGTTACTAATGGATATAGTATGTGGAGTGCTCAGAGAACATGGGCTAGGAGGCTTTTGAGGGGTGAGTCATTCAGTATAATTGCACCTACCGGTACTGGTAAAACGGTTTTTTCACTCATAGCTGGACTATACATGGCGAAGAAATCTAGAAGTAGAAAGATCTACCTCGTCTTCCCAACCACTCCTCTCCTACTACAAGCATGGAGTAAGCTTTTAAGGTTCGCCGAGAACTCTGGTTTAAAGCCATGTACTCTCGACGAGTGGGGGGGCAACTGCATTAGAATAATATCTATTCATGGAAAACTGAGTAAGAAGGAGAAAGAACTCTACATTGAAAAAGTGAAGTCAGGGGATTTCGATGTACTGTTGACGACTAGTGCATTTATGCATAGACACGAGGATCTTCTACCTAGAGGGATATATGATCTAGTAGTAATGGACGATGTTGATGCAGTGCTGAGAAGTGCTAGAGCTGTCCGTAGACTACTGAGAATAATTGGATTAAATGACGAAGACATTGATAAGGGGTTAGAGTTAATTAAAGCAAGAGCTAAATTAGCAACTACAACAGGTGAAAACGCTGAGAAGCTCAAATTAAGTATTCAAGAGCTTGAAGAAGCCGTTGAAAAAGCCAAGGAGAAAATCGCTGGAACAAAGTTGATTGTTAATAGTGCAACGGGTAGACCTAGAGGAATTTACCCTAAGTTATTCAGAGTATTCTTAAACTTCGAGGCTGGCGCTAAGCCCGAGGCTATTAGAAATATTTTCGACGCCTACACTGTGTGTAGTGATCTCGAAGAACAAGTGAGTAAAACCATCGAGTTGGCTAGTAAACTCCGTGATGGATTATTGGTATTTGTGCCGATGGATAAAGGAGTAGAGTTCGCTGAGTATCTCGCAAGTGTATTAAAGAAGACTGGATTAAACGCTGAAGCTTTTCACGCTAAGAAACAAGTGGGCTTAATTGAGAGGTTTGCACGTGGAGAGATAAACATACTCGTAGGCGTTGCATCATACTATGGTGTTCTAGTGCGTGGATTAGATCTACCGGAGCGTGTTAAATACGTATTATTCGTTGGAATCCCAAGGCATAAGTTTAATACTAGAATGGAGACTATTCCCTCCCCAATAGATATTATTAGAATGCTGTCTGTCTTGAGAGAAGTAGTGGAGGGGGAGGATAAAGAGGAGTTGAGTATACTAGTTGGGAGGATATCTAGGAAACTACGTACAATGACGCAAGGAGCTATTGCTGCTATAAAAGAAGAGTTTGTCAAAGTGCTCAATAAGACCAAGGAGGCGGATACCCCCCTACTGCAAGACCTCTACAAGGCTTATATGTTTCTAAAGCAACAACTTGAAAAGCCTGAGGTGATTGAGAAACTCAAGAGGCTTGGCGATATTGGAGTAACCATAGAGAACGGCGAGGTATACATCCTCATTCCAGATGTTGCAACCTATATTCAGGCTAGTGGTAGGTGTTCTCGACTATACCCCGGTGGCATTACGAAGGGGTTGTCTATTATTCTAGTGGATGATGAGAGGTTATTGAGGGGTCTCGTTAAGAGAATACGCTGGATATACGAGGGGTTCACAGTCAAGGAGCTTTCCGAGGTTGACTTAGACTCCCTGCAGAGAGAGATCGAGGAGGAAAGGGAGAGAGTTAGGAGAATAATAGCAGGGGAGATCCAGGCTGAGAAGCAATTAGACTTAGTTAAGACGGCATTATTGATCGTGGAGTCTCCGAACAAAGCGAGGACTATTGCAAACTTCTTTGGAAAGCCGAGCATTAGAATCCTGGAGGACGGGCTACGAGTTTACGAGGTTGCAATAGGCAACTACATAATTAACATTGTAGCGACTGGTGGTCATATATATGATCTCGTGGTAGATCAAAATCCGCCGGAGAAAGATTCTCTTGATGCTCTATACGGGGTTTTAATTGATCGGGGATTTAACGGCGTGAAGTACATACCGATCTATACAGACATTAAGAAGTGTCCAAATGGCCATCAATTCACTGATGAAGACAAGTGTCCGAAGTGCGGCGTTGAAGTTTCAAAATCTGATAGGAAACTAAGTATTATACAGGCATTGAGGAAAATAGCTAGTGAGGTCGACGTCGTACTTATTGGTACAGACCCTGATGCTGAGGGAGAGAAGATTGCTTGGGATCTAAGCGTTCTACTAGGACCTTACGCGGAGAAAATACAGAGAATAGAATTCCATGAAGTGACAAGGCGTGCAATTATAAATGCTATATTTAATCCGAGGGGTCTAGCTGAGAGCCTTGTAGAAGCCCAGATCGTTAGGAGGATAGAAGACAGGTGGCTGGGTTTTGCACTCTCAGGCGTCGTCCAGAAGTATGCATGGCCTCTCTACTGCCTTAGGCAATTCTTGAAGGGTAAAGTACATAGTGAGAAATCAGTAGTGGAGCTTTGCTGTAAGCCAAATAGAAACATGAGTGCTGGAAGAGTGCAAACACCGGTACTTGGTTTTATTAAGCAAGAATGTGATAAAAGAAGAGAACCTGAGTATTCGAAGTATAGTGTTAATATAGTATTGGAGGGAGGCTATAGTCTACCCCTACTACTATCCTACAATGATGCATTAGCGGTGTTCAAGAAGCTAGATGGTAGAAGCAAGGCAATTCACCCAGATGTAGAAGTCCACGTAGTTGAAAAAAGTATAGTTGACGTCAACCCGTCCCCGCCATTCACTACTGATACCCTACTAGCAGAGGCTTCGAGACAATACGGCTTCTCAACCACTAAAACCATGGAGCTTGCTCAAAACCTATTTGAAATGGGTTTCATAACATATCATAGAACAGATAGTACTAGAGTAAGCGATGCAGGCATAGAGGTTGCAAGGCAATACCTTGAAGCCAAGTACGGCTCTGAAAAACTAAGGGAAGTATTCAAGCCTAGGACGTGGGGAGAGGGGGGAGCACACGAGGCTATAAGACCAACGAGGCCTCTGGATGCAGATACTCTGTCTGAGCTTGTAAGGGAGGGTGCAATAGTTGTTGCTGGGAAACTAACTAGAGACCACTTTAGACTATATGATTTGATCTTTAGGAGGTTTATAGCGAGCCAAATGAACCCTGCTAGAGTTATGAAGGTAAAATTTGAAGTTGCATTTAAGTCAAATAGGGAACAACATCGATTGATCCCCATCGAGTACGTTGCAAGGATCATTGAAAAAGGCTACCTAGAGTTATACAATAATATTAGAGAAGAAGCCCCATGGGCCGTGAACATTGCTGAGTATGTTAAAGGAAAAATCCCTGAGGAGGAAAAACCGAGGAGAATACGGTATCCACTGCCTAGATTCCACGATGTTGTTAAGTGGATGAAGGATAATGGTATTGGTAGGCCAAGTACCTACGCCAAGATCATTCAAACCCTTATAGACCGCTACTACGTTAAATTAATTAAGAGTAAAAACGCACTTGTTGTCCAGAAGAAAGGCGAGCTCGTACACGAATTCCTAGAGAAGCACTTCAAGGAACTTGTCAGTGTCGACACTACTAGAGAGCTAGAGGAGAGGATGGATAAAATTGAGGCAAGACAATTAGACTACCAGGTTGTTTTAATGGAGATGCATAGGGAAGTTGAAGATAAAGTATTTGGTAGAATAGACCACGTACGGAGATACACGTTGGAGGAGATTAGCAACATTGTAAGAGAGTCTGGGGAGTTATCCTCGAGTTTAAACATAGAAAACTGCTTAAAGGGTATTGAGGATTGAGTATAGACAAGGGCAGTCTTGAAGTCGTAGATATCCATGGAGAAGAACCCGGGGCAAGACTCACCATTATTCAACTACCACTCATACACTATGCTCTCTCGCTAAACCTTGACAATGTTAGACGTGTACTTAGACTAGTTGAGAAAACAAATGTAAAAACCGTTATTCTACCTCCATTTATGCCCTTCGGTGTATCCTCTATTAGTGATAGAGAGACTGCCGAATCCATCTCTATAAATAGGCGTAATCCATATGTTAGGGTTTTAAAGCACATAGTGCAGCAGTATAGGCTAAACTTGATATCACCGTATGTTTTCGAAAAAGCTAGAGGAGGCTTCTACGCTTCTAACCTATTCATAGATAGCGAAACCAGTGTCTCTAGGTTCTTTTCGAGGAAAATACTCTTCTCTCCGGGTTTTGAAAGCGGAGTATTAAATAATGGTTCGAAAATAGATGTCGTCTCCGATTACTACTTAAACTACTCCGTGCTACTAGACGAGGACTTGGCGACACCTGAGTTCGCTAGACTAGTTGCTCTCATAGGAGCCAGCGTGATTCTAGCTGTCTCCAAGACCAGCGGTAGCGAAGAGGAATTGAGCTTTTTGCTCGATTTGTATAGAAGGATACTTGGAGTTACACTTATACACGTTGGCTACTGCATTGTACAGGGAGATCACTATTTATTGAAGGCGCCTACACTGATCATTCTAGGAAACGGGGAGAAATACAGCTTTAGCGGTGATAAACCATTACTAATTAACATTCCATTGAAATTAATAAAGGAGTCTAAAAAACACGAACAGAGTTTAAAGGCGGAGCTAATTTTCAGGATAGTGGCAAGGCACTATAAGAAACTACGGGGTTTAAAAACGCGTAGTGCGTAGTATTAAATGGTGGGCAACGATGAATATTGAGGATAAAGTACTAGTCATTAAGACTGCTACCTTTAATGATCTAGTCCGATTAGCGGTCTCTACGATCATACCTCCACAGGTTACAACGTATTTATTGAAATTTAAGCATAGGGATAAGATCATTATTGGGATTCTCGGAGTATTCCGCGATTACTATAAGCAATATGGCTTACCAATATTTTACTACTATTCATTTAGCTCAAATGACCCTATGGTTTTAGACGCTAATTACGTAATCGTATATACTGGTGAGGAAAAATACGAGTTCTCGAAAAACCCTAAACCAGGTGTTTCACTTCCAATAATCACTCTCGCCGAGAAACCCCCATTTATACCAGATGAATTGACATGAATTAATCTAGATAATGCTACTTTATTGCCTTCAGCGAAAATGGTTTTGTTTTCCCTCTCCTTCAGAGATTGGCTCACCATGTGAAATACTGCTTTTAAATACATTAGAGGGAGTAGTTATATAATTCTCTACACAATGTAATATTATTGGGGATTGAAGTGGCTTGCTTGGAATTAGGAGATTTTTATAATAGTTTATCTTCTGGGTGGTGTTTCACATGAGGCTACTGACTCGTCCTCCTAGGATAAAGGTTCTTGAGGGCATTGGCGCTATTGGAGATGGGAGGATCACTACGTTGACTAATGACAAGGCTACGGTAAAGTCCAGTATGGGTGATAGGGAGTACAAAGTTGTTTTAATTCGTGAAGGAGACGCTGTATTTAGGGCTTATAGTAATGATAATGGAACTATATATAGGGGCTATGTTGGATACCCAATTATATCGTTCATGATGATAAAAGACATATTACCATTGGATAGAGAGGTGATGAAAGCCATGACTGGTGTTCCATGGAAGGAATTAAATGAAAAATACCAGAAATACGCTGTTGTCGAGAACCTTGTATTAACTAGAGCTGAGAAAATGGGGGTTTCACGCGTGGTGATAGATGACTACGTGAACTTAGTTCTTAAGAAGTTGAGTTTGTTAAAGATCTACTTTGATGAATCCCTTGAAAAATACTAGGCCAGTTCGATCCTCCCCTTAGCCACCCTTATATACCTACCTCTAGCTAGTTTAATTAAAATGTCCCTCGCAGTTTTCCTACCTACACCGAGCTCTCTCGATAATATAACAACTCCATCTCTAATGGATACCTCGCCGTAGTTAACTAGAGCTTCCTTGATTACATCGTATGCTTTGCCCAGTAATCCGGGGGGAGACTCTACTTCGACTATCCCTGTATTTGTGAATCTCAGTCTATATGTTACTCCGGTAGTAAGTGACTTCATCACGTACTCGCTTGTACCGGGTATTCTTTTCAATTGATACTTTGTAAACCCAGGTAGTTCAAACCCAGCGCGGGTTGTCAACAGGATTATTTTTCCCGGTTTACACTTTATAAATCTCTTTATGTATCGTGGTAGGAGCACTATGAGTAGTTTATCGCTATTCCCACATGCTTCTTCATGGCTCATTACAAATACTGCTTTATCAGCGATATCTATTGGTATATACCTTGAAGCAATGCCCTTCTCGTCTAGTATGTAAACTCTTAAACCCCTAGACACTACAACCTCCACTAAGCTGAAGCAGAGTCTTAGCAATGCATTTAAATCATGTGAACTAATTAAAACCCTACCCTCTAGTAGAGCCCCGTAAATCCCCTCAATACCCATGAATAATCAAGCCCGTTGCATCGTTGTTTATAATTCTTTTTCTCTCTAATTATTTACCATCACTGGCCAGAGGGTGGTTTAGTGATTGATATGTATTTAGAGTGGCCTCTACAAGCGAGGAATACAATTGAGAATTGGGGGAAATATAGGGTTTCAGGTGACTTCAATGAAGTGGCTATTGTGGGAATGGGTGGTAGTGGCATAGTTGGCGACTATATCCAAGTGCTTTCAGCGTCTACTGGTTCCCTCCCAGTCTACGTTGTTAAGTCGCATCTACTACCAGGCTTCATCGACGAGAAGACTTTATTGATTGCTGTAAGCTATAGTGGTAATACAATTGAAACACTATTCGCTGTGGAGAATGCTATTTCACGTGGATTAAAACCCGTTATTGTATCTAGTGGTGGTTTACTGAGGAGTAAGGCTGAAAAACACGGGTTGCTCCATATTCCACTGCCCCAGGGACTACTACCTCGAGTTAGTCTTCCATCAATGCTTTACTCCATTCTAGGGCTTCTCGATTCAAGTGGATATAGTGTTGTAACGAAGAGTGAAGCACGCGACTCAGTGGTATTAATGGAGAGGGAAATAAATAGTGGTTTAAGTGTAGTGGATGAATTGACAAAACTACTGTACAGGGGGTTATCTGAGAATAGATTAGTAATTATTGCCACCCACACCCCACTCGAAGCCCTTGCATCGAGGGGGAAGAATGAGTTTAATGAAAACAGCAAGATCATTGTTAAAGTAGATGTGGCTCCTGAGTGGATGCATAACGATATTGTTGGCTACGAGGCGCCGGTTTCGTCTAAGTATAGTGTTGTGGAGATAGTTGACCCTGGAGATAGCGTGGGTGTTAAACTCGTTAAATTCATGGATGAAGTTTATCGCCAGCATGACTCAGAGACATATACACTGTACTTAAATGGCGAGACTCTACTCGAGAAGCTACTCTATGGTAGCCTTGTATTAGGGCTAGTGAGCGCGAAGCTGGCGGCTCTAAGAGGGATAGACCCAGCTGAAACTAGGAGCATAGTCCAATACAAGAAGCAGGCATACACGATA
>JAJHRV010000033.1 GCA_020833525.1 Thermosphaera sp. | reverse complement strand
GGCTATCTTTACGTATTGAGGTGACTACTTGCCTCTTGTTAAGAGAAAGTTATTTATTCCATGTAGTGGTGAAGAGTGCTTAAAGCTATACGAGCTATTGAGAGATAAAATGCCGCCTGTAAACTATGTCTCTCTAAATTTAATGGATAAGGGGCTATTGATCGAGGTTTATGGCTATGAGACAGATGTTAAGGAGACATGGTTTTTAATTAAGAGGCTTTTAGCCCCTCTCAAAGAGGCCTCTAAGAAGAGTGGTTTGAGAAGAATAAGCGTGGATCTCATCTCTAAATCAATCCACGGCACTTTTCCACTAAGGGCTTTTATTGAGGTACTTAAGAGAATGAATTACCTAGTGGAGTATTCCGTAGAGGAAAATACCATAATTACTAATGCGTCTTTCGAGGTAGTGGTATCTATCGCGTCAAGAATTGCTAGTTTAAATAGTGAAGCATCTAAGGTGGCATCTAATACCTCTACAAGGTACTACTTGGCGGCAGCATCAATCATCACAGGCCTTTCAATAGATAAAGTAATCGAGGCCTCCCTCACGATTGGTTTTTTAACGCAGGATCAATCGGGTAAATACGTATTAACACGTGATTGGCGCACTGCTCTAGATTTGTTTATAAAAGCCACGAAGAAATAATTAGAAGAGTTATGGGGTTGTGCTTAATGGATCTTAGAGTTATCTCTAGGAAAGATAGGGAGTTGGTTTTAGAGATAAGGGGGGAGGATCACACGCTGGGAAATTTATTGATGAAAGAGGCTTTAAAACACCCTAGTGTAGAGTATGCAGCGTATAGAATACCCCATCCACTGAGAGACGTTGTGGAGTTTACACTTATAGTTAAAGAGGGGGCAGATGTATCGAGAGTGCTGAGAGAAGTCATTGATGCATTGCGTAGCGAGGTATTGGAGTTTAAGAAGAGTGTAGAGAGTGTGCTGGGACAGGATTAATGAAGGAGGAGGCTAGGGTTCTTGTATATGGAGTGGGTAGATTCTATGGCGTGTTCTTAACCTACCGTAGGGGTTTCCTAGAGGAGTTATACATTACTAAGTTGCAGGCTTATAGTCTATGGAGGATATTAGAGGAGAATTTGAGGACTTTTAATGAGGTTACATATGTAGTTCCATGTCTTGGAAGTAAGTATGAGTCTGTGTTGCTACCAGGTTTTAGGGTTATTGAGGGGGGTGAGGAGTTGGTAGTTAAGAAGCGTTATTGTAGACTAGTAGATCTGCTCATGCAGTTGCTTGATAAAAGGGGTTTAATTATCCAATCATATATAAGTCAAGTTGTTGAAGTAGCATCAATTGACACAATACCTGGTTGATATCTATGGTTAAATTATGCCCTAGGTGCGGGGGTGTAATGAAGCCTATTAGGGAGGGGGGTAAGGCTATACTAGTGTGTACTAGGTGTGGTTATAGAGAGGAGTCTTCGAGTACTCATTCTATGAAGATCTCAAATAGAATAGTACATAGTGCCAGGGAGAAAACAATAGTGATAGAGAGAGAAGGGGATTTAGCAAAACTACCAATTACGAGAGAAGTTACTTGTCCAAAGTGTGGTAATCACGAGGCGTACTACTGGGTATTGCAGACGAGAGCTGCTGATGAACCCCCCACGAGGTTTTATAAGTGCACGAAGTGTGGACATGTTTGGAGAGAGTATGAGTAGGGTTTGTTTTAACTATGTTGATTAATTGACATTTTATTTTAATGCCTCCTCTACCTATAAGTTATATGGTGGAGTCTTTGAGGCTTAAGTTTAGGGAGGCAACGGTTTGGAAGTACTCGATTGTGGCGATATCCAAGATAATAGAGGAAGTGAGTTTCAGGATTAACCAGGATGGAGTTAGGCTTAGAGCAATGGATCCCTCCGGCGTAGCACTAGTTGACTTCTATATTCCCTCTACAGCTTTCTACGAGTTCGACGTTCCGGGAGAGGTTACACTAGGGGCTAATATGGATGAGTTATCAAAGGTTTTGAGGAGGGCTAGGAAAGGTGATGAATTGGTGTTGGAGTTTCAACAAGCTGGTAAGCTAGGTGTGTACCTTGAGGGCAGGGGGTCTAGGAAGTTCACGTTGCCGAGTATCGAGTTATCCTACCAGGAAATCCCCGAGATTAGTTTTGAAGAGGCATTTAAGTGTAAAATGCTCCCAAAGCTATTTAAAGACGTTGTCAAAGAGCTCGAGGCGATTAGTGACGCTGTTGAATTATATGCACCTGCAAATAGTGATATGCTTTACCTAAGAGCTGAGAGTGAGATAGCGGAGGCTGAAGTTGTCTTAAGTGGGTCTTCGGGTGCTTTAATAGAGTACACTTCGAGCGGTGAGGCTAGGTCTAAGTACACTATTGGCTATTTAGTTGACATAGCCACAGCGTCTCAAGCCGCTGAAACCATGGAGATCGCTTTTGGAGTGGAGACCCCGTTAAGGCTCACATATGAATTACCTGGAGGAGGAATGCTCCAATTCTATGTCGCGCCTAGAACAGACTAGTCGTTTTATCTTTTTAAGAAACATTATTAGAGAATACTACTCTAAGAGACCCCTCGAGGAACCCAGTGAGCTACATAAAAGAGAAATAGCCTTGGAGAGCTTAGAGGATGGAGCGTACATTAGGCACTTGTCTTTCCCATATATGCATATTCTCTACGACTACATAACTAAAGTCAAGACTCCAATGCATCTATACTACTCATCAGCGCTCTACAGCACCCCCGACGCCAGTAGAATGGAGGATAAAGGATGGGAGGGGTCTGAATTAATGTTTGACATTGACGCAGATAAGTACCCAGGCTGTGGCAACAAGGTTTGGATATGCCCAGTTAGCGGAGATGTATATGCTAGCGAGGTGGATAAGTGTCCTCGTGGTGAAAAACCAGTTGAGTACTCTTCCCTGAGCTGGGATTGTATAGTGAGGGCTTGGCAAGATATTTCCACACTAGTCGACATTCTATCAACAGAGTTTGGTTTCCACGGTGTAAGGGTTTATTTTTCAGGTAATAGGGGCTTTCACTTAAAGGTTCATGATTCTACGGTGTTTGATTTATCAAGGGAAGCTAGAAGGGCTATAGCGGATTATGTATCTTGTGAAGGGTTGAATAAGGAGGAGATTTTTCCAGTTTATAGGGGTTTTGTTATATTCATACCGCCAGAGTATGGTTTGAGGAGGCGTGTTCTCGAGATTGCCTCGCGAATGGGTATTGTGGTGAAGAAGGAAATCAGGGGTATTAGAGGAGTTGAGGCATTTAGTGTAGAGCACCTCGATGAAGTCTTAGCTAAGACATGTATTCAGGTTGATAAAGCAGTGACCATGGATCCAACTAGGTTATCGCGGTTTGGGAATAGCCTAAACATGAAGGCTGGTCTGCGCGTAGTGGAGATTGATTTGAATAAGGGGCTTGATGGATTAGACTATTTCTCATTCTCCCCCTTCAAGGGCAGTATTAGAGTAAAATCCCTTGTCACCGGGGACTTTGAGGCTCTTGGAGCCAGGATTTTTCTAAAGCGTGGTGAGGTCTATAAGCTGGATGCCCCCATAGGTATATACTTGGTTTTAAAAAACGTGGTTTTGCCACTAGAGTATAGTGATTTAGAGGTTGGATTATGAGTGATCAATACTTGAGGATTCTACGTGAAGAAGTTAAAAGCAAGGCTATTTCATCTATTCCACGTACAAGGCTAGATGGAATTCTCCAGGTTTACAGAAAAGCGTTCTCAAGCATTCCTTGGTTACCCCCTATTGCAAGAGAGTCTTTACGTGTAATGCTTGAAAAAGTATTAAGAGATGTTGACTCATTAGCTACGGCTAGGCTAGTAAAGGTTGTTGTGAATAGGCAATATGATCAAAACTCCATTGATGGAGAACTTGGAAAGACCTTGATAAGTATACTGGAGGTTGAAAAGACTTTACTATCACCGCTTACTGTGAGACACGGGGAAAAGTACCTATTCAGGTTTAACACTGAGTGCCAAATACTTGGAAAAACCTATAGGAGGGGTGAGTTAGCGATGCTATCTCAGAGGGAGTTAATGATGGCGATGATAGAGGAGTGCGGAGTACCATTTACTCAACCCATATGGAGGGGATTAAATAAGTGACGTGGTCAAAACGTTAGATCAATATGCGTCTAGGAAAAAACCAGTGCAGGGTATATCATAGTTGTAGACAATGTGAATAAGGACAATAGTTTCAGCACAGAGCCCTGTAGACTAGTCTTTTTCTTTGTGTCGCGCTCGGCTTCTAGTGGTGGCAGTTGGTTTAGAACAATATATGATATAATGGATGCTATTACCAACAGCGTGGCTCTCATTATTAAAATGCCTAGATTGCTCACTGTGAGATCTACTAGTGTAATACCGGTTAGAGACAATATGTATAAAGTTAATACAGTGAGGCCCGCGGTCTTAAACATGATTTCCGCTAAACCACCATAATCGAGGAGTCTTGTAAGCGTGGTTAAACTACGTTTCTTCAATGAAACCACCACTTCAGAGTAAACTTATAACTTTGCAGGGGGTTTTATACTAGAAGCTGAGGAGTTGTAGGTGTTATTGTATGAGTGAATCGGGGAGGAGTTTATACATAGGCTTAGTATTGCTTGGATTAGCTATTGTAATGCATATTCTACTAATTCAATACCTAGGTGCTAGTGAATACCCGCTACTTCTTAATACTTCACGCCTCTATGGGGATTATAGGGATTTATGTAGTTCCATTGAGGCGTTCGATCGGTGTAGTGGGTATTTAATCTACATCTGGGCTTTATCCAGGCTTTCAGGCATCTTTGCGTTATTGCCGCAAGTACTAGTAATTATACTCATATATCTATCCTCTTATGTGATGTTTAGAAACCACTTGGTGTCGGGGCTTCTCTCACTGATATACTCTACGGCGCCTGGGTCTATGCTCGTGTACTCTATTGATCAATCGGGGTTGATTTATGCCTCCTCTCTCGCTGTAATTCCACTACTGCTTATAATGTCTAGTTTTGTATCAACTCGACTACTCTTATTGCTTGGATGTATATTGTACATAGCTTTGATTTATTTACCTATAACCCCCATAGTGTTGATGACTTATTCACTTGCCGCTATATTTGGAGTTAAGAGAGAGAATTCAAAAATCCACGCACTGGCTTTAATAGTATTGTCTACTTTAACTAGTTTATTTATCTATGTTAACGGTGTTTCCTACTATGGAGTATACGCGTTGCCAGCGCTAGTTCTGGGTTATGCAGTTGGTTTGAGTCTTCTCCTCTGTGGTGTTGTATTCCTTGAGTCGGGTTATAAATCTCTCTTTACTTTACTATTGTTGCTTTTAGCCACGGCCTCGGGGCTACTCACTCAGTATATAGGTAGATTTGCAAGTATTAGTTTTAGAGGTTTTAATATATTGATCCTGTATGGCGTACTGGGGGTTTTAGCGGTTGCGAGCTTTATTTACATATTTACTCGTAGAGTAAGCATGGCTGTGGTTTTAGTTGCTATTAATGCACTCTCTCTAGTCTTGGTTTCAAGTATTGATCAATGTGTTTATCCACTAGCACTCGCAGGTCTGGGTGTTTTAAGTGGAGTGGTAGTGGATACTTTTGTCCGCTATTTATCTAAACTATACGCAACACCGAGATCACTATATAGAGTGTTGTCAACTGGGACACTACTGGTTTTAATTATTGTAGCATCACTAGTAACCCCTATACTATTAGCGAGAACAATGAGTATTGGCTTAGTTGACTCTGAGTTATTGGAGTTATCTAAAGCTGGTGTTTTCACTGCGAGACAGCTAGATCTATACTCTGCGTTAAGGGAGTTTGCAAATGCAATTAAGGAGAGATCAAAGGGTGGTAGTGCTCTTGTAGTAGCTCACTGGGATTATTCATATATCATCTTAAATACTGCTGGTGAGAATGGTGTACATGCTAGATTAGTGACTCACGCGCATGGTGGATCAGCAGGTAAAGCCCTCTTATCCTCCATAATGGTTAGTCACTGGGATTCCTCCAGGAGGCTACTAGTTAATTTAAGTAGTGAGCTTGGAGTGCAGGATGTGTATGTCTTAGTTGCTTTTGCATACTCTGTTAGTGGCAACTACTCGTATCTTGGTCTACCAGTGACACTGAACTTGCCTGGTCAGCAATATCCTCAATTGGCGTTTGAGGCTTTTGGAGACACGTATAGGTTGCTAGATTACTTATCATATGCTGGTAGATCAATGGGGGATTATGTCTTCGTGCCTCCAGAGGGGTCTCGAATAGTCCTCCCCGCTAGAGTAACTGCTCTTACGTGGAAGACTACTACTGAGGAACTACTTATTAACCAACTTGTTGTAAAGACTTTAGAGGCTAGGGGGTATTCGAGGATTTATCTACGGGAGGGTATGGCTGTGTCTAGCCGTGTTGGCGGCTTTGAACTCGTAAAGTATATTGACTGGGTTGGCGGTGTAATCACTGCTGGTTATTACGGGGATTTCGAGGTGCATTATTCAATAGCTTTATTTAGATTAGTTGGTTGAGGGGTGTTAGTTGTGGTTATTGCTAGAAAGGAGCTTCCAGATGTTGGAGAGCTTGTTGTAGCTACAGTGCAGGAGATTTATGACTATGGCGCCTACGTGACTCTCGAGGAGTATGGTGGTTTAAGGGCTTATCTACCGTGGAGTGAGGTTTCATCGAAGTGGGTTAGGAGTATTAGGGATGTGATTAGGGAGGGTCAGAGGATTGTTGTAAAGGTTATTAGAGTTGATAGGGCCAAGAGAGAGGTTGATGTATCACTAAAGAGGATTACTGAGAGTGATAAACAGAGGAAGATGCAGTGGTGGAAGAGGTATTCTAAAGCGTGTAAGATTGTGGAGATTGTTGCGGGTAAGCTTGGTAAGAGTATTGAGGATGCATATAGAGAGGTTGTTTGGAGACTTGAAGATGAATATTCAGATGTCATGTATGCTCTTGAGAGGGCTATTGCTGAGGGTAGAGGGGTTTTAATCGATGCGGGTGTCCCCGAGGAATGGGTTGATCCACTGATCGAGGAGGCGTCTCGACACATTAAGCTAAGAGAAGTTGTTGTTAAGTACAAGCTAGTTGTTCAATCCTATAAGCCTGATGGTGTATTGAGAGTAAAGAAGTGCATGGAGTCTATTGCGGGAGTCCTCGAATCAAGAGGGGTGAAGTATAGGCTCTACGTTGCAGGCGCTCCACGCTATATTCTAGAAGTTTATGCAGGGGACTATAAAACGGCTGAGGAGCTAGCTGGGGAGGCTGTAAAGAGCGGTGAATCCACCGCTAAACAACTAGAATTACTATACATAGCTGAGCGTGAGAAGCAGTGAATTGGTTAATGAGGAAGTGCACTAGGTGTGGAAGATACACACTAGCCAGGGATAAGTGCCCAAACTGCGGGGGAGAACTAGTAATTCCACACCCACCCAGGTACAGTCCCGAGGACAAGTATGTATCATATAGGTTGAAGATGAAAATAGAGAAGAAGCTAGTAAACCTAGACGAAAAACCACCATACATACCCTAACACACTAAAACATAGGAGAAACCAGAGGATAGGATTTAAAAACCACTCTACTCTATTAAATCCATAAAGGGAAGCCGCCGTAGTATAGCCCGGTTGAGTATGCGGGCCTGTCGAGCCCGTGACCCGGGTTCAAATCCCGGCGGCGGCGCGTACTCCTCTAAATACCCTGGATGAATTCTACAGGGTGGAAAAGAGCTAGATCAACAACTCCAACTCTTTTGTCTTTCTCTGAATAGCTCTCGCTATGATGTACCTTGTCTCTAATGGTAGATCCTCGTTTCTACACCTCTTCAACTCTTCCATCCATGCCTCAATTTCTAATGGATTATCTACTTTCTCCAGTATCAGCTTTATGAATTTAGGCATGTATTTCTCAATGGTTTCATCTATTATTTTCTGCATCTCGGTGTATTTACTGAGTAATTCAACTACATTATTTGAACCTACACTTGAATATGCAGCCTGAGACACTCACTCCACCTATAATTCTCGTGTACATCTATGCTTCCAATAGGTACTCCTTGGTGATTCATTATAAAAAGCTTCGGGGCAAGTAAATACTCGTGAATGTTTGTTTTGATTAAGGTTTTTGGCTATTCATTGTGCGAGTAGAATGGGATTTATGAATGCTTTGTACTCGGGTTTTCCAATGCACGTTAAAAACACAATTACTCCTCATCGCCTAAAATCCTAGTCTCGGAGAAGAATTATAATACTCGATCATCAGAGAGACAACATTACCAGATGAAAGACGGACACAATCACCGGGTACAAGTTCAGAAGCTGGAATTATCTGCCAGGTGTTATCGCGTCGAACACGAACATTGATAACTAAACGTTGCTTTAGCAAGGCAAGGGATTTTTGAGCCTTATTTTCATTATGAAAACCCAAAAGAGCACTAAAAACTAGCCAGGAGGCAATTATAATTGCCTCAATCCAGCGCCCTAGCACTAAATCTAAAACAATGGCTAATTCAAGCATCCAGGGGGACTAATCCCCAGAATTTTCTGAGTAATATCTTTACTCTTGAGGGGTGTTCTATGGCTATTTCGTTACGTTCATACTTGGCTAGACGTTCATTAACTTCTCTAGTAGTTAACCCAATAATTTTATAATCTTCATTTTCCATACACTCGTCTTTAACTTTTTAGGAATCTTCTTATCCAGTCTTCTGCATTGAGATAAGCTATGGTTAAGACGGGCTGGATAATTGGTATTAATGCAGGTGCTAGTGCGGATTGCGGTCCAAGTGCGGCAGTTGTCATCGCAGCAGCTACGCTCTGGTTCTTGGTTACGGATATCATGGCAACAGCCTGGTGATCCTCATAGGATATTTTCAATGCCTTGCTCACCAATGTAGACACTAAGAGGAGTACAACAATAACTATTGACTGGTATGCAATTACAGTTAAGGCTAGCATCGGCTTATTTATAATAGTCATAGCTTGGTTTAGCACGAGAACAAACACGAGGGCTAGCATTGAAAGCATTGTTGCAAGTGAGAGGTGTGGCTTGATTATCCTATCCACGTATGGAGTCCCCCTTCTCTTTATAAGTATGTATCTTGTCAGCTGTCCAAGAATTAAGGGGAGTACGAGTACCTCGACGAGCGAGTTTATGACCGGCTCCATTGGGACAGAAACCGAGACACTCCTGCTATATAAGCCTAGGATAACAGGTATCAAGGGAATGCCTAGGATCAGGGTTGATACAGCTAGGACTGTCGCAAGCTCTATGCTCCCCCCAGCAATAAGGACATATCCTATTGATGCACTAGAGGCTGGTACAATGTTGGCGGCAAAGTATCCAACTCCTATATGTGGATCCCCCAGAGTGGGTGCTATAAGATAAGCGAGCAATGGGGATACAGCGAAGACATAGAGCAGGGAGAGCAGGATCTCCTTAAATTTCTTCATGCTTTTCAATAGTCCCTCCGTCTTTAGTTGAATCATGGAGGGAAGAATCGTGAGGAACGCCAGGAGCAAGATAGTGTTCGAGATAAGGGGCTTGATGGATGTAATAGTCTTGTTAAAGTAGAATCCAATAGGTAGGGCTAAAAAAGTTGAAAAAAGTGAGAGTAGAACAAGGTATTTCTTAACAACGTCGGCGAGCCAGCTTATCGTGTTCTTCTTCGTTGCTGCTTGTTTACTCACGCTGACACCACCTTAATACTGTATAGGTCCCTCTAATCGCTTATTAACATACATTTCTAATGCTTCACTTAGCTTTACAAGCCCTTTGGCTTGTTCCTCAACTGGAACATAGTATACTTTAATTCCACGCTCTTCAAGCCTGTAGAAGGCTCCATAGCCACTTCTAAGCAGAATAATAGCGTTTACACCTTGTGATGCTAGGAATTCTATTACGCCTAAACCCCTCCGAGGTCCAGGCGTAGCATAGGGATTTTCTATAGTATTGCGAATCTTATAGGTATTGTTAGAGACCTCTACAATGGCGAAGAGCGGTGCATTT
The DNA here is from genome assembly GCA_020833525.1 of Thermosphaera sp. Classification (GTDB taxonomy): domain Archaea; phylum Thermoproteota; class Thermoprotei_A; order Sulfolobales; family Desulfurococcaceae; genus UBA285. The sequence continues at coordinate 360 of JAJHRV010000033.1, read as the reverse complement.
ACGTAGTTAAGAGCTAAGTAGTATTCACTACCCGCCTTCTCAACGGGTACCGCAATGATTACGTTGGAGCTGGAGTCACTAGGCATTACATTATCACCTACTTACCGGATTTCAGCTCCTCGAGCCTCCTATCAATATCCTTTAACACGACATCTGTGAGATGTCTCTTCAAGTCCTCTAGGTACCTTATCTCGTCTTCTCTACTCGGGAATGGATAACGCAGTGGATATGGTAGGCTGTTACAGAACTGTCGATAAGTTTAAATAGCTGTAAACAGCTGTAAATACATGGTACATTGCGTTGAGTGAGCGGTATTTAACGACTAGCGAGTTTGCCGAAATTATTGGCATGTCTAGGAGT
>JAJHRV010000120.1 GCA_020833525.1 Thermosphaera sp. | reverse complement strand
AGCCCTGTGTCCACTCGGGATTCAATTGGATTTATCAACCCCGAGGGGGAGCCTCAGAAAGTTTACTTTAGAGTTGCGCCATTGAAGGGATGTACAAAAACAGTGTTTAGGCTTTGCAGAGCAGGGGTTAACATATATTCTAGTTGTTGACCCCTACTATGTTGTTTTTTCCTCCTTCTTTGCCTCTTGCTCTAGTTTCTTGAGTTCCTCCTCGATTTCCTTTTCAATTTCCTCAATTGGCTTTGGGGGTGGAGTAGTTGCCAATGTATAGCCAATCCACCCCAGTATGCCGAATACTCCTATAATGGCTACAACTAGGGTGATTTTTGTGAGTATTTCCCAGTGGGGGGTGAACATTATGTAGGTATACACTATGATAACGACTATTGAAACCACAACTAAGATCCACCCAACCACTTGATCCCTACTCATAGATCAAGCACCCATCACTCGTAGCGAGAACATAGTATGTAGGGTTGAGAATAAATACTTTTCACTCAGAGTTAAGAAATCACAGCGCTATCCAAGTTCTGCAACTATCTCAGCGTCAACTATTTTTGCCCTACCACCACTCGGCTTCACTATCTGCGAACCACATACTTTACAGCGCGCTGGGTAGGATGCGTGGCTAAATACAATGTTTTCAGCACCGCAGTTCTTGCATATAACTCTATAGAATCTACTCCTAGGCATTGGTATTAGTATACTCCTCTTCCTCACTACTTAGTCACCTCCACAAGCTCCGCCTTCTTAAGCCTAATTCCCCTCCTATGAGTAATATAACCACACTTACTGCACTTCAACTTCAATACGACTTTCTTTGTTGTCTTAGCAAATCTCTTCTGCTCGGGCTTTCTCTTAGATCCATAACCCCTCTTCTTCCTAGCATACCTCCTCTCTCCTTCAGCAAGACTCCTCCTCTTTCCATGCTTATAGATTGTTACAGAGTGCTCTGTGTGTGTTCTGCACTTCGGGCAATAAGTCACTATAACCTTCGGATACCTCGCCAAAGCACACACCTCTAGCGTATATAGCTATAATTGCTTTATATAATTAAAGCTTTGAGTGTTTTAAACCTAACGAATAGGCGATTAAATTTGTCCCAACGTGTAGGGTGAAGACCACTATAAGCATTAACAATATGAAGAGGGGTTTACTATAAACCTGTGCAGTACCCGTAATATAGTAGAAAAACGTGGATCCCAGTGCGAAGTCCCATTGATCGAGGAATAAAGCCGGCTCACCCGGCTTTAATCCAATCCTCCTCTTAATGAAGGCGCCAAGTATGTCCCCGAGTAGGGCAAATAAACCAGCACCTGTGGATAATAGTGGTAATTGTGGATCACTATATATTACGGAAAGTGAAGACCCCGCTATATATGAGGCAACTAGCCCCGTAAACAACCCCTCCCACGTCTTGTTCTCGCCTAGTAGTGGTTTCCCATCAATGAACACCCGGCCCGCATCTATTCTCTTAAAGCCCTTAACAAGCACGGGTAGAGCGTTAGCTATCATAGGTGGCAGGTAGTACTTGATCAGCCACTGAACGAATCCATTATCACTAAGCATACCACACCACTCCACTCTCTGTAATAGCAAACTTCAACTCAATTGCCTCTTTAATGGCTTTAACAGGGAATTTAATAACTCTAAGTATCCTCTTATTCTCACTATCAATTAATATGCTTACAATTAAATCAAAGTAGTAGTCTAGTATCTTAATCCCCGACGCCTCCACTTCCCCAGCTTCGCTAGACCTAACCTGGGCCGATGCAAATAATTTTCCACTATTTCTCTCAACGGTCTCCAAGAGGAGGCTTGTTATGAAAGCTAGTTTCTCCACAGAACCCTCCTTGAGCGCCTCTAGTCGAAACAATGAGTTTATACTATCTATGAAGACATACCTTGGTTTTAAAGCACTAACCGCTATTGCTGTCTTCAATAACTCGTCATAATCATAAGCCTCTGTAAACAAGGCTTTTTCATACTTATCGGGGTATTTCGCGACTCTCTCATAGTGTAGTGTTTCCTCGGTTGAAACATAAACGCAGGAGTGGAGTTTACATAGCTCTCCAGCTATTGTCAAGAGGAGTGTGGTTTTACCTGCCCCCGCTGGCCCATAGAATAGTATACTAAGCGACTCCTCGATGTATTTGTCTAGTTCACTGTTCCCTGTATAGTACTGCACTTTAAACTACACCCAGATTGCTATAAATCACTCTCTTACTCTAATATAGTGTAATAGGGATTAGTTGGTTTTGCAGAGAAGGCCATTAGTCATAGCTATTTATGATTCAAAGTGGTTTATGAGGGTACTTGATATTGTAAAGAGAAGGGGGATTATATTCCACCACTACTACACTCCTACAGATGTTCCCTATGGAAGTGTAGTCTACACGGATCTAGAGGCGGTTAGTAGAGATCTCTCGCATAGAGGAGACGTACTCGTCGTCTACGACCCTGAGAAATCCTGTAGGAGCCTTGAGAAAGCATTACTTGCAACAATGTACATCACGGGTTTTAAAAGCATTATTGTCGGTGTAGACCCCGGGGAGTCTATAAGCTACGTGTTCCTGGGGGATGAAATACTCTTATTATACGGGATTGGCGGAGTCGGGGATTTAATTAGGGATGTAGAGTACGTGTTGTCCTGTATGCCATTTAGAGAACTAAGGGTAAAGATAGGCTCCGGCTCTAATTCAAGCGATGTAATACACGCTATTAAGGCTAAGTATAGGGATTTACACGTAGAGGTTGTCGACGAGTATAGTACAACCCCCAGTAAGAATAGACTGGAGGAGGCTACATACCTCTACAAAAAACTTAGGGGTTTGAAGCCGTTTAGGTATAGAGACATTTATGCCGCGTATAGAATAGCGCTAAGTAAGGGTGTAGAGGTACTATAAAATGCCTCTCTTAAAACTAGACCCAGGTGAAGCCGTTAAACTATATGGACCAATGCTCGTCACACTGAGAAGTGGGTGCCTAGATGTACATGGAAGAATTGTAAAGCCAGGTGAGAAATTCACTGTACACAAGACTAGAAACTACGTCGTAGTAGCGGATGAAGCCTCCGAGTTGGAGGTATCAATGATCGAGGATTCGCAAATCCAGTCGCTAGATTCATCAGACCCCTACTTATTAAAGATAAAACTAGTAGATGATGCATTGAATAAAGGCTATAGAAAAATAATGGTGTTGGGGTGTGTAGACTGCGGGAAGACTTCTCTCGCAACAATTCTATTCAATAA
>JAJHRV010000119.1 GCA_020833525.1 Thermosphaera sp. | reverse complement strand
GCCCAGCCATGGCGTGTAGGTCGAGATCGCCATGTATACTGCGAATCCTAGAGCCCATGCTATTAAACCACTTAATTTCAACGGTACTGTTCTACTCCCCACTAGCTCCTCTATACTGTACTTTGATTTAGCCACTAGGAAGTAATCCGTGATCATTATAGCTGCTAGTGGCACGAAGGAGCCTCCTATGAGTAGTAGAAACCACTCATACTTCTCAATTGGGAATACTAGTGCTATTATTGTCCCAATTAACCCAACAACTACTATCTGCCTATTGAGGGGTTCACTTGGCTTAATATTCTTAAATGTTATAGCGGCTGAGTATATGTCAAGAAACGTCGTTGTAGTTGTTGACAGTATTATTATAATCATTGCGGGCACTCCAAGACCATAAGCTGCGATTATGGATATTGGATCACTCAAACCAAGGTAGGAGTTTGTATAGCCACCAATAAAGTAGAATAAACTACTGGAGACAAAGTAGCCTGTGAATGTACTCCAGAAACCACTACTCCTGCCGAGTCTAGAGTAGTCTGCGACGAGGGGTAGCCATGAAACAGGCATTGCAACCACGAGGTCTAGCGCTAGTAGTGGCGGCAATTCTCCAGTTCCACGGCCCAAGTCTATGCCTCCACAAGTATTAATTGTTGTAATAGTTAACCATGCAACTAGAAATAATAGTAATACTGCAGAGACCCTCTCAAGCCACCTCCACTTCTTAGGCCCTGCAAGAGTTCACGCGGTATTCAGTAATCCAATCACAACAATCCACAGCTTCGTGTTTGATGGATAGCCGAGTATTGTGAAGACTGTGTCTATAGCTCTTGCACCGACAATATTCATAACCGCAGTCCAGCCAATTAACTGCAGGTAGTTCAGTGTAGAGGCGAGGTATGAGCCTCTAACACCAAGCGGCCTCCTCGTTAAAACCATCGTTGGGACTCCAACTCTATAGCCTTCGATAGCTACAAGACCCATTAAAGCATTGCCTATAACGTGTCCTAGAATAATAACGAGTATTGCAGTTAATAGTGAGACACCAGGTACTAGGAGAGAGCCAGCCCAAAACTCAGCAATAGAGATGCCAGCGCCAAACCATATTGCGAGTAGATCCAGCGAGTTAATGGGTCTCTTATCAACTGGAATAGGCTCAATACCACTATCCCCACTCATAATCAACACCCAGGGCTCTTCAATTATAACAGAGTCTTTAAACTTATGATAACCAAGTAATCGCAGGAATTCACCCAGTAAACTCCTTTAAGAACACCTCAATATAAGACAACGTCCTCCACGTACCCGAGACATGAGGAGTAGAGATATGTGAAGACTACTCTATTGACTTAAGGAATAATTGTCCTTTTTTCAACATAGACATTTATTCTCCTTGATTGCGCTAAGTGGTTGACCACTGCTCTTAGAGACGTATTTGTTAGCAAGTATGAAATTGGAGACTCTTCAATGCCTAGCCTTTGAATAATAATCGATGTCAATTGATCAAGGGTTCTCGGCTCCTTCAAGGAGGCAACAACATGTTTTTCCACATCTTCTAGGTACCTTATATTTAAATCAATGAGTTTAGCGAGGTCGCTTTTACTGTTGACTAAGGGGCCGTGGCCCATGATAACGTACTTATATTCGACTCTAGAATATAGCTCCATTAACCTGTAAAGGCTATTCACGTAATCCGAGTAGTCGTTGAGGTAGGGGATTTTAACTCTACTTAAAACTTTATCACCGAATAATGCATCACCCACGTATAATAATTCATTATTTAGAGAGTATCCCAATTGCCCGGGGCTATGCCCCTTCAAGTCTATGGCTTTGAATCCACAGACTTCCTCCCCTTCCTTTACACTCAAAAAGTTATTTAGCTCAATGCCTGGGGCTATAGTGCTACCAGCAGTTTTATCAATAGCAGTCAAGTCTAAACCATAATCAAGGAATACTCTAAACGACTTACTAGTAACTAGTAACTCCTCGCCTCTGGGTAAGTAGACTTCACTCGGCTTCAGCGTTGTTAATGCATAAATATGGTCTGTGTGGTGGTGAGTAATTAAGACCAATACTCTATTAATCCCCTTCTTATCCAGTAAATGCTTAATCTCCAACCCCCCTCTCGCTACTAGAACCTGGATCAATCACGCATGCTACTTTGTCGATAATCCTAATGAGCGTTGCAGGGGATCCATGCATTAAGTATGTGTCTTTAGTCAAATCAACTAGAGACATATTACTCACGTGTTTTGATATAGTGAATACTTAAGATATTAAATTTGCACATTACACTCGATTCGTTAAAACTGGCTACTCTATATGCATTAAGTCATTAAAACACGTCTTTATAGAATTACTTGTTTCCTACTTGAATATGTCGAGGAATCTGGGTTTTAAATACTCTATTAAATCTTTGACTCTAACTCTATATAGTTTATTTACTGCTCCCCACCACAGACAATGTACTCTTGTTCAGCTATAGCAGGATCAATGATTACTTGGATTTGCTTAATCCTCGGAGAGAATGGGGTAACAGCACCAACTTCAACACCTAGAACAGCCTTCACTTCACTCGGTTTAGCCAATTGAATTCTCGCACCAATGGCCTTACTGGCTTTTCCATAGTCAATTCTTCTATCACCCCTTACAATAGCGACTATGTAGTCGCTATTCACCCTTAAGAGGAGGGTTTTCACAATTTCCCGTGGGGGATAACCACTAAGCATTGAAGCCTTCTCAACTGTTTCAACAGTACCCTCAAACTCCAATACCTCAACCTCAACACCATCAACAAGCTCCCTCCACTTTTTCACAGAGGACATAGATTAACACCTCCTCTATACATATAGAGAGTTAAAATATGTAATAATGCATCAACAATAAGGATCCCCGTGGAAATACAGCAAGGCCCCTGAAGGTCTTCAAGAGAAACTCTCTAAGCTCTCCTACACGAATTCACCAGGCTGGGAGAAATCAAGGACTCCGCAGTTCCTCCAACTAGTCTACAGTAGGTATGTTTGCCTTGTCCTTGGCGAAATCCACGAACTCGTCTATAGCCATACCAGCCATTTTCGCCGCTGTTCTATAGTCGCCTGTTTCTATGTAGTACTCTAGTGCAGCCCTCAACCTTGGGGGCTGCGACTTTATGAACTCCCAGTTAGCATACTTTCTCCTAATCTCCCTAGCCTCCTTGAAGCGCTCTATCCACTCAGCGATCTTCTCTTCATTAACCACCATTGGTACCATCATATTTCTCTAAGTCACGCTCGGAATATATATGTTTAGTTTCAAGCTGGTAGAGCTCTAGTTCTTCTCTAAAACTACTTATATAGCCGAGTCTCCACAACTTATAGAGTGCGTCAATAGCCCTCCA
>JAJHRV010000002.1 GCA_020833525.1 Thermosphaera sp. | reverse complement strand
CAACGTGTATTTCTCTGTCATCTATGTAAATTGGAATCACTCTACTACACTTTGCCCTCTTAAGGGCTTCAACTATTCTCTGAGCCATTAATGCCTTGTATGGATGATTCTCTATTGCGTGATAGTGAAATAGCTTATCTAGACCCATCGTTTTCAAAGCATCTAATGCAATTTCGGGTATATTCCAACTAAGTGTGGAAGTAATAAACCCATGGCTCAAGGCGTAATTTAATAAATCAACCGCGATCTTGTAGACTCTGACTTCAACTCCGTGGGAGTCAATAAAAGAATAATCGGAAATCTTTTTAAAAGGAGGCTTCAAAGTAGATATATCCTCGTGATCCCACAATGTCCCATCAAGATCCATGAATAAGACAATGCACAATTCAACCAGCCACATTTCATGTGTTTAAATAAAGACAGGCTCATATAATCCTACATTGTAATTGTTATCAGGGAGACTCGCTAGATACGTAAGGGCATTATAGTGTTTAAAGTCAATGTAGGCGATGAATTTACTTTTTCTTGTATTGCTTTTTGAGCTCACTCGCTATTAGTATTAGGGTTTTTAATTTGCTTTCTTTCTTATCTACTATTATCCTTGATGGAGAGAGTATGTCACGGGGGTATGTTTTATTCGGCTCTACTTCCGGATTCAACCCCAGCCTCTCACATGTCTTCACGATTTCCTCTATTCTTGGGTTTGGAATAGATTGGCTTAGAGGTACTCGTCTACCTTCTCTCCTAGATCGATTGGAGTCGAAGTAAGATGGATATACTACTATTCGTCTACCTCTATAGTCCCTACTCAAACTATCACTCTACTACCGCTAGGATTCCTGGACTAGTACGCCGTTTAAAACCCCATCTTGCCCTGGACGCGAAGTGATCTTTACTAACCCCAGCTCTGTTTTTACAATACTCCCCTTAGAGATAATCTTGAACTTCGAATACTGAGGGTTCTCGGGTGTTTCAACAACATCTAGGATATTTACTTTCTTCACTGAACCATCAGCTAGAGCTACATTAACGTAGAGAGCAGTCTTCAATCTAACTTTGACATTACCACCCATTACTCTCTCAACTTTTCTCTCCGCGCTACTAGAAAGAGTAGTCTTCGTTGGAGGGGAACCCAGCTCGTACTTCCTCTTACCTCTATTCCTCGCTCTAAGCCCCCCTGTTGGCTTCTTTAAGTCATTGCCTTGGTAGTAAGCCATGGCTACACACCGGTGTTTAAAACAATATTTCAGGGCTTTTAAATAATTCACGGTAGTGGAAAAATAAATCCCGAGCATAGAGGCGGGAGGGAAGGGTCTTTGGCTAAGAAACGACTTGAATCAGTAATGCTCCATATTGGAGAAAAACTATTGAAGCCGCTATATAGGGTCTACGAGAAGTGGCTTTGGCTTCAAATAAAGAATGGGCCTTTCCCGAGGCATGTGGGGATAATACCGGATGGGAATAGAAGGTGGGCTAGGGAAAGAGGACTTGAAGTTCTCAATGGGCACTACTTTGGATACTTGAAGATGAAGGAGGTTTTAAAGTGGATTTGGGAGTTGAAAATACCATATGTTACACTATTCGCTATGAGTACTGAGAACTGCCTGTATAGAAGCCCGGAGGAGAGATCAAATCTCTTCAATATAATTAAGCAGGGCTTAGAGGAACTGGGGAAACTCCCGGGTATATATAAAAACAAGGTAAAGGTGCTTGTAGTAGGCAACTTAGACATTGTACCCGATGAAATTAAGAATTTAGCAACAGAGATCATGAAGGCTACATCCAGTCACGATAAATACACTTTGACAATAGCGCTTTGCTATGGGGGTAGAGAAGAGATAATTGAGGCTGTTAAGCGAATAGCGAGCGATGCAGTATTGGGTGTTATAAATCCAAGTGATGTAACCGAGGAGTTGTTCTCAAAGTACTTGGCAACAGGTGGAATACCTGATCTCGACTTAATTGTTAGGACTAGTGGAGAGGAGAGAATTAGCAATTTCCTACTATGGCACTCTGCATATAGCGAGTTATACTTCTGCGATGCATACTGGCCTGAGTTTAGAAAAATAGACTTTTGGCGTGCTATTAGAAGCTATCAAAGACGTGAGAGGAGATTTGGGCGCTAGGTCTCATCTAGATCCTCGACGTCTCCATACATGATCTTCAATTCCTCAATACTTAGCCTCTTCTTCTCCCTCTTTTCAACATCCTTCGCTACCTTAGACTTCTTCTCGCTTAAAATCTGCATTCTCTTAGCTTTCTCTATGGCGTCTAGAATCTCTTGGTACTGCGACCTCAAGGCGTTTAACTTCGAGGATCTAATAGTAAGCTCTTTATTTGATTCTTCGAGTTCTTTTCTCTTGGCTTCTAACTCTTTCTTCACATTATCATACTTTGAGACGACTTGATTCAGCTGGTCACGTAGTTCACTTAGTTTCTTCGTCTTCTCATCTATTGCTCCACGTAGTTTCTTCGTTTTCTCCACTAGTTCGCTTACTTTTGTACGTAGGGATAGGTATGTAGCCCTCAGCTCTAGTGCCTCTTCTTTCTTCTCCCTAATACTCATTGCCTTATTCAAGAGCATAGTGTATGCTTTGAGTTTTCTAATTAAGCTGTTTTCCCTCTCCGGGGTTAAAACACTTGTCTGAATAGTCCACTCTATTTCCTCTACTTTCTGCTTGATTACGCTAATGGGTATTTTCACCTCTCTTGTGAGATTCTGGATCTCTATCGACTTACTCGATAGAAGGTCTTTAATGGCTTTTAACTGGAGTATGCTCTCTCTTTTCTCCTTAGTGAGGTTTCTATACTCTTCAATCAACTTTCTTCTTTCATCTCTAACTTCTCTAATTTTACTTTTAATACTCCTGATTTCATCTAGTAGCTTTTGCTTCTCCCCGCGTAGTTTTGCTAATTGATTTAGTATCTCTGTTCTCTTCTCTTTTAGTGCTTTAATAGACTCTCTAGTTTCTACTAATTCATGTGAGATTTCATCGGCTTTCCTCGAGAGTTCCTCTATGCTTAGGTTATCACTCAATTAAACTACCCTTGTTGCTTAACTATGATCCTCACATCTACTGCAACCGCTCCCTGGGGGTACGCTATTACTGGGTTTAAATCTATGGATTCTATCTCTTCGTTTTCCGCGAGGAGTTTAGAGGTTTTTACAATGATGTCTGCTAAGGCATGCTTATCGACTGGTGGCTGTCCTCTATAACCATTGAGTATCCTAGAGGACTTTATTTCATCGATCATTTCTAAGGCATCTTCGAATGTAACAGGGTAGACTCTAAATGATACATCTCGCATGACTTCGACAAATATTCCACCAAGACCAAACATTACTGTTGGGCCGAAAACATGGTCTCTGATCCCCCCAATAATGGTTTCGAGTCCTGGTGGAGCCATTTTATACACTATTACACCTGCAATCTTCGCCCCCGGAGCGTTTTGAGAAACATTCCTAAATATTTCTTCTACTGCCTTATACGCCTCCTCTCTATTCTTAATAAATAGCTTTACACCCCCTACATCGCTCTTGTGAGTTATATCTGGGGAGACTATTTTAGCAGCCATTGGATAACCTACTTCATCGGCGTATTTATAGGCTTCATCGGGTGATTTAACGAGGATAGCATTGGGTGTTGGTATACCATAGTACTTTGCTATATCAAAAGCCTCATGTTCGAGGAGCTTGACTCTGCCTTCTTCGAGGGCCTTCTTGATGACTTCTCTAGGCGTCAATTCGACTACACCCCGGTCTGTTTTTGATTATATATGAGCTATATGCTCTAAGAGCTTTTAAGGACTTAGCAAGCCTCTCAGGCGATTCAAACACTGTAACCCCCTTCTCCTGTAGCCTCCTAGCTGTTTCCATTGAAGCCTCACTTCCAATAGTTAAAGCAACAACGGGCTTCCCGGTCTCCTCCTTTGTTTTCGCTATGTAGTCAACAAATGTACCTTTTATCCCGGGAACCTGGGGTAGTGCAACAACTACAATCGCGTCTACATCTTCTCTCTGTGATAATACCTCGAGTACGCGAATATACCTCTCATCATCCGTGTCTCCAGTTAAATCTATTGGATTATCGACTATACAGTGTGGTGGTAGAATACTGCGTAGCTTCTCTCTTAGATCTGGCGGAGTAACTGGTACTTCAAACCCGGCGCTTGTCAAAGCATCTGTTAACATAACTCCAACTCCTCCAGCATCTGTCACTATGTATACTCTGTTTCCACGCATTAACGGTTGATCTAGGAATATCCTCACAACATCCATCATTTCATCAAAGCTATCGACTTCAATTAACCCTGCTTGTTTAAATGCCGCTCTATACACCGAGTAGTCTCCAGCCATTGCAGCAGTGTGGCTTGCAGCAGCTCTTCCACCTCTACTGGTCTTTCCTGCCTTGTACACTACAACCGGCTTCTTTAGTGATACTCTCCTAGCGGTTTCTATAAATAATCGTCCACGAGACTCTTTTATACCCTCTATATACATTAAGACTACTCTAGTCTTATCGTCTTCTCCAAGGTATTCTAGTAAATCGACATCGTCTACATCTATTTTATTTCCATAGCTAATAGCTCTTGAAACACCTATACCGTGATAAGCCATCCAATCCATTAGAGCAGTTGCAAAAGCACCGCTTTGACTAATAAATGCTACGTATCCACGCGGGGGCTTCTTCATCTTTTGGGTAAAGAACGTATCTACTCCACTCCAGTTATCGTAAACCCCAATGCAGTTTGGTCCAATAACCCTTATTCCATACTCTCTAGAGATCTTGATTAACTCCTCCTCGAGAGCCTCACCCTCCTTTGTCCCAGTTTCCCTAAATCCACCACTAATTATAATAACCGCCTTCGTCCCCTTCTCCCCTAGTTCTCTCAGTGCCTGTGGGACTTGGATTGCAGGGATCGCTATTACCCCTAGGTCTGGGGTTTCAGGTATTTCCTTAATGCTTCTATAGCACTTTAAACCAAGGACTTCATCATATCCTGGATTTACAGGGTATATTCTCCCATTGAATCTCTTTATGAAGTTCTCTAGTATGGCTCTACCTACTTTCCCCTCTTTTGGTGTTGCACCTATAATGACCACGCTACTCGGTTGGAAAAACTTTGAAAGCGCGTGCATGTATACACCCTTCAATTATTAAGTAAAGTCTATGTTATAAAATGCGATTAAGTAGTTGTAGAGGGTGGAGTTCATGGTGTCTTATCTAGACTTATTTCTCGAGTTCTTGAAAATAGGGTTTATAATGTTTGGCGGTGGGTATGGAGGCATTGGCATATACTACAGGGTTCTCGTCGAGGAGAGAAAGTGGATTAGCGAGGAGGAGTTCAAAGTGATAGTTGGAATAGCAGAGAGCACGCCTGGACCTATTGCAATTAATGCAGCTACATGGGTGGGCTATGTCTTAAAGGGGATTATGGGTTCTATCGTAGCAACTCTCGGGGTTGTTCTTCCATCGTACATTGTAATATTGGGTATAGTGGTTTCTCTAAGGCCATACATGGATCACTATGTTGTAAAAGCTCTTTTCAGGGGTATTAACGCCGCTGTATTAGCTATAATACTATACGCGCTCGTCAAACTAGCTGGAAGCACTATTATAGCTCAAACCGGTATGGTGGACTACGTCGTAGTAGCAATATTTATAGCGGTGTTTACGTGGATGATGGCAACTAGAGTTAATACCTTAGTTGTGATAGCTGCTTCAGCAGTAATAAGCTTAGTCTTAAAAATACTCCTAAACATCTAGACTCAGCTTCACCACGCACTAGAAGACTATTTTCAACTATAAGCTCTATATTCACCCGCCTCAAGGGGGTTTTAATTGTAAAGCTCATTTACTCATGCATTGTCATTGAGTTAATGGGGTGTATTCATTGAGCTTTAGTGAGGAACTGGCTTTAAGCCTCCTAGATAGAGGGCTAACTCTTGGTGCAAAATACGTTGAGGTAAGGTTTCAAGATGACTATGGCTATGGGGTTTCCCTCAGGAATAATAAGTTAATGAGTGTCGGGGTGACGAGGACTAGGGGTGTTGGCATAAGGGTTATAGTCGATGGCTCGCTAGGTTTTGCTGCAACTAATAGTCTAAGCATAGAGGATCTATACAAAGCGGTTGATAAAGCATTCACTAGAGCCAAGGCTACCGCTAGGCTTAGGAAAAACCCGATAGAGTTTTCCGAGGAGAAGCCGGGTAGAGCTAAATATAGAGTTGTTGAGAAAGAACAATTAATGGACTTTAAGATCGAGGATGCTATTAGCACATTGTCGGGTATCTATAAATCAGTAGAAGGAGAGATCAAGGAGGCTAAACTCGTCTCTATGGTTGAATCACTCAGCGTTCACATACAAGAGAAGATGATAATGACTTCTGAGGGGGGATACGTCGAATCCCGTATTCCAAGGCTATTTATATCGATTGGGTCGACACTAATCTACGGTGGTAGATCAATTCAGAGATTCAAAGAATTCGGTGCATCAGGGGGGTGGGAGTTAATAGATGAGTGGAGACCGGAGCAAGTAGTGCTATCTGACTTGAAAAACCTCGAAAAAGTTTTAGTTAAAGGCACGGCACCCCCAAGCGATAAAGTAGACGTTGTACTAGGGCCCGAGGTCGTTGGATTAATTGCACACGAGTCCTCCGGCCATCCAATGGAGGCTGATAGAATACTTGGAAGGGAGGCAGCACAAGCGGGTGAATCCTACGTGAAGCCAGAAATGATCGGCCGTAGGAAGATAGGTAATCAACACGCAACGGTAATAGAGGATCCCACAATACCAGGTAGTTATGGATTCTACCTATATGACGATGAATGCATTCGTGCAAGACCAAGGTATTTATATAAAGAGGGCTTGATCAATGAACCCCTACATAATAGGCATACAGCGTGGATCTTTAAAACCTCAAGTAATGGAGCTGCAAGAGCTATGAACTATGCATTAGAGCCCATTATTAGAATGAGTAACACGTATATTGCACCTGGCGATCTCTCATTCGAAGAGCTAATAGAGGACATTGAGCTAGGAATATACGTAAAGTCCTACATGGAGTGGAATATTGACGATGCCCGTTGGAACCAGAGATACGTTGGCTTAGAAGCATATGTGATCCGTGGTGGTGAATTAGCAGAGCCTGTGTTAAACCCCGTGCTCGAGTTTACAACAGAGTGGTTTTATAGTAATATAGTTGGCAAGGATCGAAACCTAGAGTTTCACCCTAGAACATGCGGTAAGGGTGAGCCATCTCAGGGTGTCCCAGTATGGTTTGGTGGTCCAAATGTTAGACTTGGAAAAATGAGAGTGGGTGTATTGAAATGAGCGAGCTCTCAGGAGTCCTTTTAAAAGCCCAAATGGGTAAGTTTGACGAGGTTTCCGTGCTTGTTGAAGAAAACCATAGAGTTATGGTGAAACTCTGGAACACCGAGCCTTCTGTGGCTCAGTCTTGGCTGGAGACAAATATACACTTAAGGTTAGCTAAATCTGGGAGGCTATGGGTTTTAAGCTATGAGGCTAGAGACCCGGTTTACATATTAAAGCACGCTGAGAACTTGTTGAAAATCGCTGATAGAGTAGAGCAATCAGAACTCTATGCTCCTCTACCAGAGCCAGGTGTGTGTAAGCCACTTAGTGGTGTATATGATGGTAAAGTAGAATCATATATGGAAGACCCTAGTGGTTTAATTGGCGAGATCATAGACTCCTCGATCTCGCAAGGCGTTGATAGAGTTGCCGGTGCACTAACTCTTACAAAGAGTAAAATAACACTCGTTAATTCCAGGGGTTTTGAATGCGAGGAATATAAAACGAGTGTTGAAGCATATGCCAGGGCTTTCAAAGGTGATTACAGTGGGCACTGGGCTTACGGCCAAACAGGGGTCAATATACAGGCTATTAGAGAAGTGGGTCGAAAGGCAGGCTACTATGCATCTATAACGAGTAAGAGAGTTGATGTATCTCCGGGTGAGTATAGAGTAGCTGTTTCACCACTAGTTGTAGGTAATCTATTCAACTACTTGTCATTTATGTCTTCTGCACTCTACGTGTTAATAGGGTTCTCAGTGTTCGCTAAGTATAGGCCGGGGGAGAAAATAGGATCAGAGAATGTAAGTCTATATGATAAGCCAAGAGACACTATGCTACCTGGTGCGCGGGGATTTGATGATGAAGGCGTGGAGACCTTCGATAAGCCTATTATCGAGCACGGTGTTGTGAAGAATATACTTCACAATACAGGGACAGCCTCTAAGATGCAGGCGAAGAGTACTGGCAACGCTGGATGGATATATCCAAGCCCGTGGAACCTAGAGATCGCTAGTGGAGACTTAAAAGAAGAGGAAATTCCATCAGCGCTGGGTAGTGGATTAATTATACTTAACAACTGGTATACTAGGCTGCAAAACTACTATGAAGGCTACTTCTCAACGGTCTCCAGGGATATGGCACTACTAGTTAAAAATGGAGAAATAGAGGGACATGTGGGGAGAGTTAGAATAGCTACGAGTTTCCCAAGGCTACTCAATAACGTTATTGGAGTGTCCAGGGAAAGATATGACATATCTTGGTGGGAGGTAAGAACACCTACAAGAGCTCCATTTATGATACTTGAAAATATACAAGTAACAAAGCCCGAGGTCTAACCTAACAGCTATTTAAAAACGAGTGTCTCTTTTTACTCCAACTTATCTTTTTCTCCACTGTGATTTTAGTCTACTCAACTACAACAACATTCATTGGCTGCGTGGATTGACTCTGTGGAGTAGTTTTTGCTGGCTGCGTTCCCGCTGCCTGTTGCAGACCAATGGCTGGGGCTAGTGGGAGTGCTTCGAGTGACTCGATTTTATCAATGTGTTTCTTAACGTTGTCCTTCTCCCTTAATAGTGTCTCCAAGCTCTTCTTCATGATGTCTAGTGCTGTTAGATAGGGTTTCTCACTTATCTCCCCTGCTAAATAGCTAGTCTTCAAAGCACCCATAGATCTCTCCACTTCTGCTACTTGGTCTTCTATTTCATGTAACCTCCTCCTTAGAGCATCTTTTACTTCTTTCGACTTCGCTTTAACCACAGCGAGTTCTTCTTCGAGTTTCTTCTTTAGTGATTCATATACATGTGTAGCTATCTCCTTCTTTGAGTATAGTTCCTCCAGGGAGGCAAGTCTCCCCTTGATGTTCTTCAATCTATTCTCCACGATTACTGCTTCATACTCGTACTCAGGGATCACAACTATACCCTCAGGAGACACTTTGACTCTATCTACGGGGATTTCTCTATACTCGAAATCGCCTATATTCACCTCTATAGACTTTACTCTCCCATCAACATCACTGTAGAAACTAACGAGGAAGCCCAGTCTCCTACCATAAGGATCCACTACTGGTTTACCCAGGCACTCTCCAATAGTTTCCACTGTTATACACATAGTCTACACCACTCCGTATATCTCTCTACCTATCCTTAAAAACCGTCAGAAGCCTGGCACCTGTCATTGCCCATGGATAGCGGGCTACACGCTTTTAACCCTCATCACCCTTCATTACTAACTCTACTAGACCCCCTCTTTAAAACTAGTTATCCAAGGATTGAAAAACAGGGATTACTATGGGTGCAACAATAGAGAGAATAAGCGAGTTCATGGCTAAACTAGGCGAGAGCCTGGCGGGTATTCAGGGTATAGGGTACTGGTTGTTTCTAGCTGGATTCACAATACTGGTATTAGTGGTTGCCGTGTTGTTCTTGAGAATACTCATTGTTGCAATAAGGGAAATACCCAATATGACTGTGAAGCAATTCATTAAATTCATGTTGGCGCTATCAATAGTATTGATGGCTGTGGCAATATTCCTGTAGCCTATTCGTTTTTAACAGTAAAACAATAAAGTCTTCAACTACTTCTACTTCTATAGCTTAATCCACGCCTTCCTATCGTTAAATTTATAAACACCTCGTGGTGTATTAGTCCCGCGGCCTAAGGTGGGTCTAGAGTGGAATCCACATCTGTGGTTAAAAAACTAGCTTTAGCGACTATATTTGTAGGAATAATCCTGGTTGCAATCGTAGTACCCATGTCATTAGAGGGGTGGTTTAATAACGAGACTGTTAGATTCTCTATTGGACTCAATGGAGGCGATGTAAATAAACTCCTCTCAGTCTGCAGAGCGTGCAAAGTAGTTGGTGAAATACCCGAGATAAATGTAGTTGTGGTGGAGGCCCCTAGGTCCATGGCTACATACCTCATGAAGCAACCATATGTGAGGTTTATAGAAGAGGATAGAGAAGTCAGGATCAACCAAGAGGTTAAATGGGATATTTCCATGATATATGCACCAGACGTCTGGAACGCCTATAGTGGAACATATGGAAACGCAGCCTATGGATACTACTCCACAGTCCAAGTTGCAGTAGTAGACACTGGAATAGACTACTCACACCCAGACCTCCAGGGTGCTGTAAAATACTGTATTGTATCACTAAATAATGGAGCCACATTCTATAGGGGTACATACCTATACAACTGTAGAGACCCCAATGGACACGGAACACATGCAGCTGGAACAATAGCCGCTAGACTAAATGGTGCTGGAATGGCTGGTGTTGCACCCAAAGTGCAGCTTTACGCAGTCAGAGTTCTTAGTGCGAGTGGTAGTGGATACATTAGCGACATTGCAAGAGGCATAATAGAGGCTACTAAAGGCCCTGACGGGACACCTGGTATCTCCGACGACGCGGATGTAATATCGATGTCTCTGGGTGGATCACATTCTACCACATTGTACAATGCAGTTAGGTATGCATATAGCTATGGAGTGGTATTAGTGGCTGCTGCTGGAAACGAGGGTGCATCATATCCTTCATGCCCAGCATGCTACTCACAAGTTATTGCCGTTGGAGCAGTAGACTCTAATGGAAATGTACCAAGCTGGAGCAATAGAAACCCAGACGTAGTAGCTCCAGGAGTAAACATTTACTCAACACTACCCGGTGGAAAATATGGATACATGAGCGGGACCTCAATGGCTTGTCCACACGTGTCGGGTGTTGTAGCACTAATACAGGCTCTACGACTAGCGGCTGGGAAGTCTAAGCTAACGCCTAGCCAGGTATACGACGTAATAACGGGAACTGCAATAGACCTTGGCTACTCTGGATACGACTCTCTATATGGATATGGACTAGTGGATGCATACGACGCGGTTTACTACGCCCTCAACTACTACTAGATTTTTTTACTCAAAAACCCATAATTTCCACAACTAATTCCACAATGCATGTTTACTAGGGTTTCCTTGGGAAGACCTGGAATCCTGGGTATCGAGGCTTCTCGAGCTCCTCGTATATCTCTAGTAGTCTATTGTACTTAGCTGTTCTCTCGCTCCTAGCTGGTGCACCGGTCTTAATTAACTTTGTGTTTAACCCTACTGATATATCTGCGATGCTTGTATCCTCTGTCTCTCCACTTCTATGGCTTATTATAGTCTTCAACGAGTTTTCATGCGCCAATTTAACTACATCAATAGTCTCCGTTAGTGTCCCTACTTGGTTTACCTTAATTAATATTGCTGAAGTTGCACCTACTTCAATGCCCTTCATCAATCTCTTTGGATTCGTAGTGTAGAGATCATCTCCTACAATTAATACTTTTCCTCCAAGTGCTCTAGTTAACTCTGAATACCCCTCAAAGTCCTCCTCGTAGAGAGGGTCTTCGATGCTGACAAGTGGGTAATCTCTCACCAGTTCTTCGTAGAATGAAATCATTTCTTCACGAGTCAATTGCCTCCCCTCACCCTCTAATACATAGATCTTAGCATCCTCTCTGTAGAGCCTGGAACTTGCAGCATCTATTGCGATCGCTATTTGACCGCCTGGATCATACTTTGCTTTTTCAATTGACTTTACAAGTAGGTCTAGTGCATCTCTAGCTTTCTCTAGTGGGGGTGCATAACCCCCTTCATCTCCAACATTTACAGCACTCAAGCCATACTTCTCCTTTAAAATCGTTTTCAATGCATGATATGTTTCTACAGCGGCTCTCATAGCGTCTGCAAAGTCATTAAACCCCGCTGGAACGATCATGAACTCTTGGAAGTCAAGTTTATTCCCTGCATGTACTCCTCCGTTGATAATGTTTAATAATGGTACCGGCATGTAATCCGCTGATTTACCACCAAGGTAGAAGTATAGGGGTAGACCGAGCGTGCTCGCGGCTGCCTTTGCAACAGCTAAACTAGTAGCCACTATGGCGTTTCCACCTAGTCTACTCTTGTTTTCAGTGCCATCCATCTCTATCATCTTATAGTCTATTTCGCGTTGCCTTGCAGCATTCATCCCGGTAATTGCTGGAGCAATAATCCTATTGACGTTTTCAATAGCTCTCTTAACGCCTCTACCCAAGTATTCTCCTCCACCATCTCTCAATTCAACTGCTTCATGTTTACCAGTAGAGGCCCCGCTGGGTGCATTTGCAACTCCAACTCCAAGTCCCTCCGTGATTACTCTAACTTGTACTGTTGGATTCCCCCTGCTATCAAGGATCATTCTTGCCTTTACATCTCTTATTATAAGAGACTCCCAGTATATGTCAAGCATAGACATCGCAATCACACAGGGTCTAGTACATGTATACCGAAATAGCTCTCTCGGTTAATATAGTGTTTTCATATGTTTTATGGGTTTTACTAACGACTAGAATTGGGGGTAAAATAAAGAATATCTATATCTATGTTTTGTTTCCACTAAGCCTCTACACTATTCCTGCACTATACCTCTCCAACTTCCACTTAGACTACCTATTTATAACTTCACTATCAACGAGTATTGCCCTATACGCCTACCTAGTTCTAAACCATACTCGAAGCAATAGCTTAAATATAGCTTTAACCATACCACTACCCTTGGTAGCATATACACTGTGGAAATTATTGGTGTAGAGACATGGGTGAAAAAGAGGCGAGGAAATGCCCAAAGTGTGGTTCAAAAGACGTAGAAGTAGTGAAAACATGGAATCTAACTTCCCCGCTTCCAGATAAATATGGAAGATTAACGGTTACAGTAATGGGCGTTATGAAGTGCAGGAACTGTGGATATAGCTGGAAAGGCGTTGTGAGCAAGTTAAAGATTGGTGAAGGTGTTGAAGTAGAGGGGGTAAGAGAGGTTTTCAAGGAGGAGGAGAGACCACCCAAGGAAATAGTTCTCGACATGGATGAAATTAGGAGGGAAAGTGAATAGTGGGGTTCATGAAGGCATTGAAGCTAGCAAGACTCTTGATATTGATTCTATTGCTAGTGGTAATTGGTGTATTAGTATATTCATCGGTTACCGGCTGGTTCACGGTAGCTGTTGTTAAAGGTAGAAGTATGTTGCCAACGCTTAGAGAGGGGGATATTGTATTTATAACCCGCGTAGACCCCGGCGAAATAAAGATAGGAGACGTTATTGTGTACAAATCACCATCAAACTCTCTAGTAATACACAGAGTTATATCTATAGTTAATGAAGATGGCGATTACTACTACGTAACGAAAGGCGACAATAATCCAGGCCCCGATACATGGAACTTTATAAGTGGGAAAGGCATTCCATACAATCGAGTTATTGGTAGAGTTATCGAGGTAAATAGATGTATAATTAAAATACCATACATTGGAGAGATCACACTACTACTAAGACGTGAGTCTTAATTCCGGTTCTCCAGGGTGGTAGAGCTATTGCTGTTTTGTCCTCGAGTAGTAGTTAATTACTTCTTTGACATACCTACCCGTAGACTTCATCGCGTTTATTTTAGCTAGGTATTCTCCGAGTGAGATTTTCTTTCTCCTAGCCCACTCTTGGTAGGTTTTATCAATAGCTTCGAGTGCACTATAGTGTATTCTACACAGACCCTTTGCATATACGTCTGATCTGCAGCTTGGAATAGAGCATTTCTCGTAATTCTCTACTAGTGATAGTTTCTTGGCGAGGCTTACTCCCACATTGCCTATATCTCGGTTAAACTTGTCTAGTAGACTCGATATGACTCTCTTCGCTTCACTTATAACCTCCTCTCTCTTCCTCCTACCACGTATTATTTCATCCATTAAAACCTCGAATTTCCTTGTTAACTCAACACTCGCTAAATCAGGGAAGAAAGCGTCTATTACCTCAACTATTCCAACACCGAGGTCTGATATTTCAACACCATTTTTAGTGCTTTTGAGGTAGCCACGATCGAAGAGCTTCTCGATAATAATAGCTCTTGTAGACTCTGTTCCTATACCGACGCTCTCCATCCACTTTAAAATATTTATTTTTCTAAGTCTTGGCGGAGGCTTAGTATATGCCTCACGTATAGATACATTGAGTACTTCAAGGCTCTCTCCCCTGTTTAATCGGGGTATTTCCCTGGTAGAAGGTGTGTGGAATGGATAGTAGACTAGCCAACCTGGGTATTCAATAGATAAACCAGTTGCAGTGAACGCGAATCTATGGTCTGGAGTTGAAAACTCTGCTTTAACGTGTGATATACTTGCAGGTGGTGCAAAGACCGCGAGGAATCTCCTAACAATTAAGTCGTATATAGCGGCTTGCTCGCGTGTTAATTTTTCCGGCAATACGCCGGTTGGATAGATAGCTGGGTGCGCTGGGTCTTCTTTCTCACCCTCCACCGGTTTTAAAATACCCTTTGTCTCGTTGATTAGTCTATGGACTAGCTCTCTGTACTCTCTGATCTCTGCTAGGTTGCTAAGGATGTTCTTGTAGTTTAGCCTGGGTGGTAGCTTCTGGCTATTAGTTCTAGGGTAGCTTATTAATGCATCTAGATAGAGTTGCTCGGCGATCTCTTGGGTTTTCATAGGGCTGAATCCATATATTCGTGAAGCCTCTTCTTGTAAATCACTGAGGTTAAATGGTGGTGGCGGCTGATACCTCGATTTACTGAATTCAATGTTTCTCACTACGAGGTATTTCTGCCGCTCAACATTCACTTTTATTAATTCAGCTTGACTCTGACTCTCCACTGGGTTGTTAATGTATTCAACTTGGATTTTGACATTATCCTTCTTCAACGAAGCTGTAATAACGTACTGTGGAACGGGGATGAAAAGCCCCCGCTTAGCCTCATGTTCGTAAACATGCTTTAGTGTAGGGGTTTGAACTCTACCAGCACTTAGAATAATCTTCTTCTTTGTTGATGTATATATTGCCTGCATTAAAGCTCTACTAATATTTATGCCCCAGATCCAATCCAGTTCATGCCTGCACAACCCAGCCTCGATCATTGGGTAGTCTAATGGGAGTAGCCTCGTAAAAGCCTCTCTCAGCTCTAATGGCGTTAGACTCGAATACTTTGCTCTGAGAGCTCTTTTCTCATTGCCGTGGAATTTTATCAATAAAAACCCGATGACGCTTCCCTCAATATCGTAATCACAGGCATTTACATAGTAATTACAGTTCTTGGAAACCTCTCTTAGTAAGTCTAGGTAGGTTTTAACATATCTCTTCTCTCTATTTGCTATGTATGCTGGAACCCATTCATATGTAAAAATAGGGTAACCCTTCTCCCATGTATTTAATTCATATAAGTGTCCAGCAGCACTTGCAACAATGATTACAAGGTCTCCTTGTGCAATCTCGTAGTAGGCTAAATTACGATATCTCCTAGTAATGTGGTTTTGTGAGAGAGCATCGGCTATTTTCTTAGCGGCTTTTGGTTTCTCGGCTATAACTAGTACTCTACCCCTTAGACTCCAAATACTGATTGGATTTGCATAGTTTGATCTAATGTTATTGCTGGAGTACTTATTCAATCCCAGAAATCCTCGTAAATCCTCCATTATGCTCGATACCCGGGAATTCACTTATAATATGGGTATTGGAGCCGTTAAGACTAGGAGTAGTATGTAGAGTATTATACACCAACCGCAATGACTTTCATCATATTGATTTGCCGAACCCGGATGGCCATGCCTACCCGTTACTAGATAGAGAATTGTAGAGGCTATTCCAACACCGATATAGATACCTCCAATTCCATAGAATACCTCGAGGATAAATCCAAGCGATAACAATAAAACAGGGACCGCTAATCCCATAGCATTAAATATTTTTCCACGAGTAAAACTCCTTACAACATGTCCCCCGTCGAGCTGTCCTATAGGTAGGAGGTTTATAAAAGTCACAATGTACACTATGTAGGCTACAAATAGCACAGGGTGTATTAAGAGTACTCCATCAACTACTCTTCTCATGTTAACTAACAAGTAAAACATCAAACTAGAGAAGCCTAGTGTTTGAATCTCACCTGACGCCATAGCTTCAACCGCAACATCTAGTGGTATAGTGGGGGATATGTAAACCCCAATTAAGCCTACTATTGTCGCTACGATAAACCCCATGATTGGGCCCATTATACCTAGCTCTGCGAGAGTTTTCTTTGTCGGGGGAGGCGTCTTTGTGAATATTACTGCCCCAAAGGTTCCTATGAAGCCTAATTGTATAGGTGGTGCAGGTAGTAGTACGGGGCCTTCAGCCTCAATTAATTCCCCTCTACTAATGAATAAATGACCTAGTTCGTGGGCTAATAGAGCTAGTAGAAAGGTAGCTGTATATAGGATCGACTCTGCAATAATCCTTGTGGTGTTGGCTTGACTAATCAAACTTAGAAAGCTACTTGTTAAACCGTATCCAGTTAGAAACACTGTAATAAAAGTAGTGGCTGTGAGTGCCCATCGGTATTTATAAATCGCGTGGTGTTTTTCTACGTATGGTACTAGCCTAATAATAGGGCCTTGGGCTTTAAGCTGGAGCATAATTACTCTGTAGTTAACTAATAGCTCTTTATACAGTTCATTAAATTTCTCTGGATTGATCTCTCGATTTAGTAGAATGTCTAAAAATACACCGTAGTCTCTATATTCCAAGACCTGTACTCCAGCTTGCGAGAATAGATTCAAGATATTTTCTAATCTCTGGTGTAATGAGTTTGTTGACTGGTACGAGTTCATGTCCACCTACTCCACTTGGTCTGAGAATAGACATTGGTAAAACACCGTTAATTAACTCTAGTATAGCTATATAAACTGGATCATATACTTTCACACTCGTCATATCTATTAGTGGAGGAGACCCCATTGCTAACTGTAGAGCTCTAATACCAATCACTCTTGCAATCTCAAACCTTGTCAGTCTTTGACTAAACACCCTCCTATAGGTTTCTAAGAGTGGAATACTCAAAAGCACTCACCGGAAAACAATAATAGTCAAAAAGAGTGTAATGGTAAAAATGGTTTAAAAAGCAAAAATAAGGGATTTTTGAAATTCAACTATGTGGAGAAAAACAACCTAGTTTACTCCTAGAACTCTGGTTTACTCATTTCTTCTCCCGTTTTCTCCTCTTTCTTCTCTTTTTCCTTCTTAAGTGGACTCGCCGCAATAATGTCGTCGATCTTCATGATCGTCAGTGCAGCCTCTGCAGCTGTCTTAATCATTGATTCCTTGACGAGTAGTGGCTCAATGACATTCCTCTCAGTCATATCTTCTACTACTTCACCACTTATGACATCAATACCTGCACTTCTCTTACCCTCTGCGTGGAGTTTTCTCAACTCCATTAAGACTTCTAATGGGTCTTTTCCACAAGACCCAGCAAGTATCATTGGGATCTCTTCAAGGGAGCTTGCAAACGCCTCTATCGCTAATTGTTCTTTACCACCAATCTTAGCTGCATACTCTCTAAGCTTCATTGCAACCTCGATTTCCACCGCGCCGCCTCCTGGTGTAATGTATGGAGACTTCATAACGTTTCTCAATACATTTAATGCATCCTTCAAGCTACGCTCAATTTCATCTAGCACCATGTCACTTGCTCCACGTACAAGTATTGTAACCGCCTTCGGGTTCTTACAGCCCTCAATAAACACCATTTTGTCATTACCTATTTTTCTCTCCTCCACAAGCTCCGCGTACCCGAGATCCTCTGGTTTTAGATCACGCACACTACTCACGATCTTTCCTCCACTCGCTCTCTCTAGTTTCTCTAAGTCGCTTCTCTTAACTCTCCTAACGGCTAGAATACCCTTCTTAGCGAGGAAGTGCTGTGCAACTTCATCAATACCCTTCTGGCACACAACAACATTTGCTCCAACTTCAGCGATCTTATCGACTAGCTCCTTCAGCATTTTTGCTTCTTCGTCTAGGAAGGCTTTGATCATTTCGGGGCTGGTGATGTTTATCTTCGCGGTAATCTCTGGTTTCTCAACCTCGAGGGCGGCGTCCAATAGGGCTATTCTTGCTTTCTCAACTCTCCTAGGCATACCTGGGTGAACTACCTCCTTATCGAGTACAATTCCGTAAATTAATTGAGTATCCAGTACGTTTCCACCCTTCTTCTTCTCGATTTTTACATCATCTACTCTAAACTCTCTTGTACCATCTGGTCTGGGTTCAGCTACTGCTAGTGCAGCGTCTATTGCTATCTCAGTTAGCTTATTCGATATCACATCTCCTCCAACATACTTACTCGCAATAGCTGTTCTAACTATTTTTCTATGCGAGTCCCTGTCATTAATATTTACTGGTATGGCAATCTCGCGAAGGATTTTAAGGGCTTCTCTAAGAGCCTTGGTGTAGCCTTCTATAATTATACTTGGATGGATATCCTGGTCTAATAGTTCCTCCGCTTTTGCTAAAAGACTACCAGCTAAGACAACGGCGCTGGTTGTGCCATCACCAACCTCGGCATCTTGGGCTTTTGCAACCTCAACAAGGAGTTTTGCAGCTGGGTGTTGTACTTCCATTTCCTTGACGATAGTGGCTCCGTCGTTGGTGACAGTAACGTCTCCAAAGCTATCAACGAGCATTTTATCAAGTCCTCTCGGGCCTAGACTGCTCTTTAGAACCTCAGCTAGTGCTTTAGCAGCCGCAATATTGGATCTTAAAGCGTCTCTACCAACAGTTCTCCTGGTTCCTTCTTTAAGTACTAAGACTGGTATACCATACAGTGCCATTACCTATCACCCACAAACCCAGTATTCTCGTAATCTAAACGGGTTCTATATAAACTTTATTGTTGTGTGTGAATAAATGATCTTTAGAACTCTTCCACGAAGGAGTTGCGTAAATAAATAAATAATTACCCCCTCTAACAAAGTCAATAATTGGAGACAAGTATGTATGAATTAAAATCCAGAGAGGATTTTATAAGAGCAATTCGAGGCAATGAAGTAGTCCTTGTAGAGTACTATAAACCAGAGGATAAAGACTGCGAGATTATGTATGAATCAATGAAGGAGTTCTCAAAATACGCAGATAAGAACATATTGTTCTGTAGAGTGAATATAAAGGATCACCCAGAGCTAGGAGACGTGGACTCGGCTCCAGCTGTGAGGGTTTACTACAGGGGTGAATTAATATTTGAACAACTAGGTGTACTTAGTAATGCAGACCTAAACTTGAAGATTTTACGGAGAAGTATTAGGGAAGTTCTTAGTAAACGAAATATATATGTAAGAGTCTAGAGGAACGTACAATACTCCATAAGATCATAAGCAACCTAGTCAACTAGAGGAAACTAAGTCTATTCATACTCCTAGATTACGAATTAACACTCTTATAGAAACATCTTCTTTCAAGGCAAGTGGAGGCTTGCTAGATAGGCAATTCTCTCGAATTAACTTCTTCAATTACTCTGGATTGCTCTACTCTATTCAGATAAACTATATATACAACTGGATTTTCGAGGCGTGCCCTCTGGGATCTAGGATTATATATACCCCTCTCACCAAGTAGTACATATCCATAGTTTAGAACTTCATTTAATTCTGCAATACTAGCGTTCTTTAAAAACACCTCGAACTTCTCGGCAAAGTTTAGTCTTCTCTTAATGTAATCTTCCGGTGCTAGTTTACCGCAGACTACGCATGATCGATCTGGGCCTATCGCATTGAATCCGCAACTAGGGCATTCAATCATGCCCCTAGGACCCTGCTTATTCCATACGTAGCGAAGGGTTTCAACAAGATCCTCTCTGCCGGTTTTTACCGCTAGATTATACAACCTACTAGCCTCAGGTATTACCGCTCTCCCACCCCTCGTTATGACGTATTCAAGCTGCGTTGGTGTGAGGTTCTCTAGCTCTGAGAGTATTCTGGAAGCAACGTATTCATTGAGTATATTTAAGTATTTCTTCGCTTTTTTAACGATCATTTCACCTGTTGGCCTACTGGAGTAGCTGGAAGCAATCTGATCAACTATTTCTTTGATCAACTCTAGTGCTTTCTCCTCCGGTAGCTGTAGATCGCTTGTCAGGGAGAACAATGCATTCAATTGATCAAAAACTTCACTTACAAGAGCATCTATATTGAAGCTAGTTTTAGTCTTCTTTTTCGTGGTTTTCTTCGTGGTTTTTCCTTCTCCAGCCTCCTTTGACTTTTGCTTAGATGAGTACTTAGTCGTGGGTGAAGCGTGAGAACTCTCCACTGTTGACTTAGGAGTAACCGTCTCTACGGATAATTTCCCCCGTTTCTTGTGCTTTGGAGACTTTGAGGAAATGAAAATCCCCTACTCGAGTCTACTTACTAACTGATTTACCTCCACTATTGAACCTCGCTAACTTCCTCCTCAATAGACCTGGCTATAAAGTAGCTTAGAACTAGTTTAGCAACGCTTCTTCTCGATCTAAGCTTTTCCAAGTACTCGATAACATCGTTTAATGTCGCATTATTATTAAAGACCTCTTGTTTCACCTGGTGAGCTATAGAGTAGAGAATTCTTTCGTAGTCGTAGTCTGTCTCAACTCGATCACTGTAATACTTATCTATTAACTCACTGACTATATCGCCAACAACGCTTTCAATAGTGTCTATTAGTTTCCTCCTATACTTTGTTTTCATAATTATCCCTGCGTTTTACTCCTATAGATTAAAGGAGTTATTAAGTATTATGGCTTTATAAAAGGGGTTCTATGCAGTTCTTTTCTATCTTGTAATCCCCCTCAACTTCTTGTTTCTTAAATACGAGTACTCCTCCGCACGGTAACTCATAGACCAAGGGCGAGGAAAACACCGTTATGACCAAGCCAGAGTGGTTTTCACGAAGACCTTCAACAGCCTCGTGGCCTCTAATAATTACTCTCCCATTGATTAGTGAGAGCGCCTTCTTAGAGACTATTTCTCCATATAAAACACCTGCTCCCCTAGGAGAGGGAGTATATGTTTCAACGTAGTCTGAGGGATCACTCCATAAAACCTCTTCTATTAATCTATGGTACTCTTCACCGCTTGAGTAGGAAAATGCTTCATGCAAACTACCTATATCCATAACTTTTAATGGGGGTCCCCCGTGAACGGCTAAAAATAATCTCTCCTTGAAAACTCCCAGTGGGAGCTCGTCGAAGAGATCTAGGGTTACTTCGTACAACTCATTTGCTTCAATACCATATTTAAGGCGCAGTATGATTGGGTAGTCATGTGGATACGGTTTTAACCATCTTGGAGGCTCGTGATTACCTCTTAATAGTACAACACGCTGTGGATAATTGGTCTTTAATTTCAAGGCGAATAATAGAGATTCTACTTGCATATATCCTCTATCAATGTAATCTCCTAGAAACACTATCACAGGCTCACCCGGGGCTCCCCAGTAGTGGTCTAGTATTGTTAAAAGGGTGTAGTAGTCTCCGTGTACATCCCCTATGAAGACGTAGTCGTCTTCACCGTGGAGCTCGATGAGGTTTTCAAAGTGTAGAGAAGAACCTCTCGGCGGTGTTTTAATAGTATTAAAGGCGTTTTCGACAATAGCTCTATATCGCTGCGGTGAAGAAGAGTCTTCCAAGACCTCTTCGTGTAGTCTACGTATTTCACTATTCTTTAACTCAATGCTCTGAAATTCAACCATGTTGAACACCCAGCACTGGGTACACAGTGTAGGATACATTCTTTAAATGTGAATGAACAGCTTCTTCAGCTAAGAACTTCTCGTAGAAACCCCATGCATGTATAACCGCTTCTACGGGGACTTCGCTGAGTATATGTACTTGTGAATAACCAACTGTAAACCCGGCTTGAATTAATTGATTCATTAATTGATTTAAGTCTTTTTTTGAAGCAGATGTAGCGTATATAAGTAGATAGTCGCCATTAAATCTCGGGACGTAGTGTTCAACTATGACTTTACGTACGTATGTGTAAAAATAGCTCTTTGGATTTTTTAAACCAAGTTTTTTCTTCAAGTACTCTATGATCTCACTGGTTTTATGGATTAGTTCTAGGGATGGATTAAACAACTTGAAGATTTCGAATAGAATCAGGGCAGTGTTTCCATCCAATCCCACAGACCCCTTTATATTGATCTCCGCGAGGTCTACTTTTAGGAGGTCTGGGTCTTCTATTGGTAGTAGGGTTTTTCGTATGGATTCGCATAGAATGATCCTGCATGCGGAGTACTCAAGGCGCTCCTCGATCTTGGGGCACTCGTCATCAATGTAGTATAGGTAAGTGGGGTTGCCTGTGTACGAGTAGTAACTTATAATTAGCCTATTTGGTTTCTTAAAGCACTCATGGCTGGATTTCTGTGATTTATATATAATGGCTATAGAGGGCCTTGCCTGAGAGATCTCTAAGGGGACCACGTAGTGTTTTACTACAATATTCTTCTCGATGAGTTTTTTAAGAGTTTTTGATAGCTTTGGCGTGCTCCACCCGAGAAACTCGCTTGTTTTACCTATAGACCTATACTTGTTAACCAAAGCTACAATTCTCCAGATTTCGTTTCTCTGCAATTGAATCACAATAGGTAATTAATGTAGAGGAGGTAGTAATTAGTTTCAATAATCAGTACGCTCGTGCTTAATCACCAGTTCATTAAACCATGTTTTCATCATATTTGCTCGGTCAAATGCCTTTCAATCACTATTCATTGTCGGGAGTACTCCTCATCGCTAAGTCTCTATATTCAACAAGTCCCTTAATTTAGTTTTCACTCTTTCAGCGACTAATCCACCATCTACTCTACCTCTAACAGTCTTCATTACTTCGCTCATAACTATATTGAATGCTTTGTCACGTCTTGAGAGTAGTTTTTCCTTGTTAGACTCAATTACGTCCTCTATGAGCTTATCGAGTTCTCCCAGCTCCGGCTTTTTCAATCCAAGGGATTCTATTGCTTTAAATACCGTTATACCTGGGTTTTTCGCGATGAATGCCAGTACATCTGGAATAGCCTCCTTAGCCACTATGCCTTCAGCTATTGCTTTTACAACCTGCTCAATTACCTGTTCGTCAACACTATCTATTGGTATACCCTCTCTTCTAAGCATTGGTATAGTGTTGACAAAAATACTTGCTATGACACTACAGGGTACTTTGTCTCCATATTTGTCTGCGAGATACTCGTAGAAGTCTAGTCTAAGGTCATTGATAATGGTCTCCGCAAGAGTCTTGCTCAAACTGTGTTTTTCAACAAGCTTCTTATACTTTACATCCGGGTGTTCTGGTACATACTTCTCAGCCATCTCAAGTATCTCTCTCGTTATCACTATTGGCGGTATATCGGTCTCGGGGTACATTCTTGCGGCACCAGGACGGGGTCTAGCATACCTAGTTGTTCCATCGGGGTTGGCAGCTCTAGTCTCCTCGGGTACACCGATGAAGGAGTATTTGGCTCTTTCAATCAGCGCCTTTAATGCTTTCTCCCCCTTTGATTTCTCATCGGCAACAATCACCACTGCGTCCTTTTCCAGGTTAGCTCCTAGTTCTTCGTAGAGTTTTTTCAATTCGTCCAGTGTGATACCATAGCTTGGGAGTTCATCGCTATGTATAATTCCTCCAACACCACCCCATACTCTCGCATAG
Organism: Thermosphaera sp.; assembly: GCA_020833525.1. Taxonomy (GTDB): domain Archaea; phylum Thermoproteota; class Thermoprotei_A; order Sulfolobales; family Desulfurococcaceae; genus UBA285. The sequence continues at coordinate 12,314 of JAJHRV010000002.1, read as the reverse complement.
TCGCTTAACTCTGTTCCAAATCTCCTCCCTGGTTGTAGTTCTTTGCCGAGCAACCCCTTGAATCCAGGTAGTGCAACCGCGAGTACTGCTCCATTTGGCGTTGAAAGTGCTTTCCTAATAATCTTGGATTGTGATTTCTCAAATACATGTGTTACGTCAACAATGTCTCCACGGAGCATTGAGGGGTTTAATCCTCTTCTTGCAAGTTCATCTCTAACTTCTAGTAGTTTGAGCTGCCTTTGAACTTCGTACTCAATTACTTTTGGAATCATGAACAAGTGCTGTATGCCCTTAATCTCTATTTTAGCTCCACCAGCGATACTTATATTGACGTCTTGCCTAATACTCCCAAGGCCACGCTTAGCCTTACCAGTTAGCCTTGCAAGCTGGCCTATTTTGAGGGCTGTTTTCAAAGCTAGTTCTGGGGAGTCTATGCTAGGGTCTGTTGCAACCTCAACTAGTGGTATTCCGAGTCTATCTAGTGCGTAGTGTACTTCTAGTTCTCTCTCTTCAAGCTTCCTAGCTGCATCCTCCTCTAGGCACAGGGTTTGAACTCCAATCCTTCGATCCTCGATCTTGATTTCCCCATCAACAGCAACGAGCATTGTTCTCTGGAAGCCGCTTACATTGCTTCCATCGATAACAATCTTCCTCATAACGTGTATTTCGTCAACTATCTTCATATTTAGGGCTTTCGCGATTGCCAATGCTATAAGCAATGACTCATCATCAACCATGTGCGGCGGTTCTTCGTCGGTTTCTACAAGGCATGATGAACCCTCTGCGGCGTCGTAGATATATAGCCTATTATGCCCCCACTCCAGTAGCGCGGCTGGATCCACTTCACCGATCTCGCTTCTAGCAGGCCTCAAATACCTCTTGAAAACCCACTTGTGTCCCTCAACAGGCTCAGGGCTTGTTGGGCAATGGCAAAACAGCTTTCTCTTCGTGTTTAGCTGTATGTGTATTTCGAGACCGACTTTCAACCCTATAGACTTGTAGAAATCACTATTCATTATTCCACCTTGGATACAATCCGGGTACGTGTCTATCATTGAATTCTCCAACGAGGTTTAATTCAAACCACTTCCTCACCTCTCCGAGATCCCTAGTGATCGAGCCTAGGATCCACGATAACTTCACGTATGCTGTTTCAGGTAGGATATCATGTCCTGGTATTACCCCAGCTTCTATCAACCTTCTACCCGTACTATATACGTTCATATTTACTCGTCCGAATAGGCATTGACTAGTCATAACAACTGGTATATTGTTTTCCACGGCTCTCTTAATAGACTCAATTAATCTATTTGCAATATGCCCTAAGCCAGTCCCCTCGACTACTATTCCGTGGAACCCCTTATCCACTAGGAAGTCGATAATTTCCTGCTGGAGGCCAGGGTATGCTTTAATGAGGGCCACTTTTTCATCAAACTTAGCCCTTAACTCTGGTTTCTTTACTCCACGATACTCAATGATCTTGCCTACAACTTTTATTTCACGCGTAATGGGGTTTACGAGAGCTATTGGCTTATCATTTATAGATTGAAAAGCATCCCTCCTACTTGTATGCATTTTCCTGACTTTAACACCTCTATGTACACTATTTAATTCATCCGAGGTGTTACTATGCATTACAACAACGGATTCTGCGAAGGGGGCTTTAGCTGCAACTAGGAAAGCACTTATAAGGTTGAATACAGCGTCTGTACTGGGTCTATCGCTACTTCTCTGTGCACCAACAAGTACTATTGGTACTGGCTTGTTAAATATACTGAAAGCCATTGCCGAAGCGGTATAGGACATAGTGTCTGTTCCATGAGCTATAACTACTCCTTGAGCTCCACTATCTATCTCCCGATACACCTCAAAGGCTATCTTCTCCCAGTGTTGTGGAGTCATGTCTTCACTAAATATGTTCATTACCTCTCTTGCATTAACAAATGCTACTTCACCTAGCTCAGGGATCCACTCAATAATTTCCTCCGGCTTCAATGCAGGTGTTACTGCACCTGTTGAGTAGTCTACTTTAGAAGCTATTGTACCGCCAGTACTAATCAATGTAACCCTCGGTAGCATAGGGTTTTGAGTTATTCTTGAAACTTCAACCTGGCTTGCCTTTCCCTCTATAGTAGTTTTTTCTATCGACTCTATCTTCGCCAAATCTAATCCAACATTATATCCGTTTTCAAGCTTAACTACGATTAGTGAAGAACTAGCATAGATCTCTGGCCTGGGAAGCAGTATTCCCCTAAAAACCACTCCCTCGACGAGTTTAACTATTACATAGTCGCCTGGCTTAATTCCTTTAGATATTAAATAGTCAGCAGCTCTACCAGTATATCCATGGTAAATAATCAATGACACCACCATTGACACATGATTAATGGATACTAAAAAGCTCTTTAATAAAAACCATAGTTGCTTGAATAGAGGATGTAAATTACCCACTAATACTTATGTAAGTATCCAGAGATCGCATAGTTGCTTGGAAGATGATGAATACCTTCACATATTTCTCGGAAAATCAGAAAATAATTGGTGAGAATAGCCTTCAATTAGCACTATAGCTGCATGATCATGTGGGGAAAGTCTCAGCTGCCTGTGGCTTTAGGAGCCTTCTTGCGTACTCAGCTCTATTCCTAACTCTCGGTGGCTTATTTTTCTTAGGCTTTGGCGGTATTTTCGGAGTTGCGCTTCTAACCTTTCCCGCTTTTGTCAGTGAGCCGTGTGTAGGCATATATATGCACCCATTTAGTTAAACCTAGATTAGTTATATTTAAAAATATCTTTTTAACTTAACACTATTGGTAGATGGGTAAAGAACATGTCTCTGCAGCAGAGTAAAGTCTATTTCGTAGAGGCTCCATTTGGAATTATACTAGTGAGCGATAACGATGAAATATTGGATTTTATTCAAACACCCAGTAGACTAGACGACTTAGTGGAGTACTTGATTAGCGTTGAGAGAGGCGAAGTAACACCCATACATGAAAAAGCAGTTGCTAAAATCAAGGAGAAAGGCTATTTAAACGTTGTTGTAGAACACTATGGTACAGCGAAAGCAGTGTCTCAAGCTGGGTTAATCCCCGAGGTAAAGCCAGGTAACTCCAAGGCTCTCTACATTAGATCCCTACTGCCAGAACTAGCAGTTAGATACGGCTTCGCATCCTCCCAAGAGGAGTTTTTCGCTAAGCTCCACGAGGTAATGATGGAGTATACGAGGAGGAAGTTGAGGAGAGAGGCTCAAAAGAGAGACTTACTCGCTGTGCAGGCGATTAGAGCTATCGACGATATTGATCGAACAATAAACCTCTACATTGCGAGGCTTAGGGAATGGTATAGCGTGCATTTCCCCGAGCTTGACGAACTTGTTAGAGACCACGAGGAGTACGCTAGGTTTGTCCACGAGCTTAGACATAGAGGGAACTTCACTGTGGATAACTTGCGTAAACTAGGTTTATCCGAGGAGAGGTCTTCTAAGATAGCAGATGCCGCAGCTAAGAGTATTGGTGCAGACTTAAGTGATTTCGACCTAGACTACATAGCGGTATTGGCTGGCATTATACTGGACTTGTATAGGCTTAGAGCAACCCTTGATGAGTACATTGACACGGTAATGAAGGAGGTGGCGCCAAATATTGTTGCCCTCGTAGGGCCTAAACTAGGTGCAAGACTTATGAGTATTGCTGGAGGCCTCGAGAAACTAGCTAAACTACCGGCTAGCACTATTCAAGTACTCGGCGCAGAGAAGGCGTTATTTAGGGCTCTAAGGACTGGTGGTAAGCCACCTAAGCACGGCGTGATCTTTCAGCATCCAGCAATCCATAAAAGCCCCAGGTGGCAGAGGGGTAAAATTGCTAGGGCTCTTGCAGCTAAACTAGCAATAGCCGCTAAAGTAGACTACTTTACGGGTAGATACATTGGTGACAAGCTAGTGGAGGAATTCGAGAAGAGGGTTGACGAAGTCAAGAAGCTCTATTCAAAACCACCACCTAGACCTGAGAAACCAGTGGAGAGGGAGAGGAAAAAGAGGGAGAGGAAGAAATAGTATTGATTGGGGTGATTAGAGTTGGCTATGCCTGTATCGATTAAACCCCATGATAAATATAGAGGAGTATATGTAGTGGAGTTAGAAGACGGTGGCATTAGATTAGCCACTAAAAACCTAGTACCTGGGCACAGAGTCTACGGTGAGAGGCTCTTTAAGCTCGAGGGCGTAGAGTACCGAGAGTGGAATGCTTTTAGGAGCAAACTTGCTGGTGCGTTATTGAATGGTTTAGCTGATCAACCTATATCCGAGGGAGATAAAATACTCTACCTCGGTGTAGCTTCAGGCACTACGGCTAGTCATATATCAGACATCATCGGCTCCAAGGGGAGAATCTATGGACTCGACGTAGCACCTAGAGTGATGAGGGAGTTCATCATGGTCGCCGAGGTTAGGAAGAACTTGTACCCAATTCTAGCTGATGCACGTAAGCCCCAGGAGTACCGCCACGTAGTTGAACTCGTAGATGGAATATACGCTGATATAGCTCAACCCGAGCAAGCATCAATAGTAGCCGACAACGCGGATATGTTCTTGAAGGATGGTGGATACTTGCTACTAGCTATTAAAGCGAGGAGTATTGATGTAACCAAAGAGCCAAGTGAGATCTACAAGAGGGAGATCAATACATTGAAGGAAAGGGGATTCGAGATCGTTAGTGTAGTCCACTTAGAGCCATACGATAAAGACCATGCAATGATCCTTGCAAGGTATCATAGAAAGAGGTAATACTTGAGAGAGATTAGAGATTAAAGCCTTTTTACTTAGATAATTTAAATGGGTATAATATTGCCAATGAAGGATGAGTTACTAGAGGAAGTTTTAGGGATAATAAAAAAGGCTCAATCTAAGGGGGATTTAATACTATATCCACGAGAAGGCAGGAGTGTAGATATTGTAACACGAGTACAGAATAAAGCACTATTATTGAAAGTCACTGAAAACATCGATGAGCTGTCAAAACAAGAGGTCTCAGATTTAAAGAAGGCTAGAGTAGCCTATGATGCATACACAGTGATTATAGCTCAAAGAGATGAGAAAGGGGATTTAGAGGATGAAGTAGTATATTACAAATACGACAATATAGTTGTAACCCCCAAGACACTTGAAGACTACATTGTTAAGGGCCAGAAATCGCTTGTTGCATACATTCGTGGGAACTACGTATTAAAAATAAACCCAGAGAAACTCCGAGAGAGAGCTAGTGAGTCGGGGATTTCAAGAGGTGAATTAGCGGATTTACTAGGTATTAGCAAGAAGGCTGTGTACATGTATGAACGCGGAGAAATGCACATTATACTCGAAAAGGGGGTTAAACTAGCGTCAATACTCGGCGAGGATATATTCGAGGAATTCGACATATTTAGAGATACTAGTCTTCATGGTAAAGTAAATGTAGGTTCAATGCCGCGAGATAAAGTTGAAAACGCGCTGTACAGGGTTGCTAGCACTATGCGAAAGCTATGTATCTCGTTCTCGAGAATGCCTGTAGATGTAGTCCTGAGGACTGAGAAGCCTATTTCAATAGTCAAAGAGACGGGTATGGATAGTAATAGAGAGAAAGTTGAAAACGCGGAGAAAATAGCTGAGAACACTAATACAAAGTTGTTCATTATTAAGACCCCTGGAGACGTAATACATCTAAGGAGAATCATCCAGAGAATCCAGGATGAGGACAACCATTGATATCGATATCGATAAAACACTTCATTAGATTGGTCTAATGTAATAGAAACTTTAGGGGGTTACATTGAAATTCGTGATCTCTGGTAGGCCGGGAGTCGGGAAATCAACTTTATTTAATTTAATAGTAGAGGCGTTGAAGAAGAGGGGCTACGTGGTTGGAGGGTTTATAGCCCCTGAAGTGAGAGAAGGCGGGATTAGACAAGGCTTTAAACTCGTGGATTTATTAACGGGTGAAGAGACATGGCTTGCTAGAAGAGGCTATCCAAGCAACACCAGGGTTGGCTCTTATGGAGTCCTCGTAGAAACCGCTGATAAATTAGCGTCTAAGGCTCTGCTGAGAGCTCTTGAAGTAGCTGATGTTATAGCTATTGATGAGGTTGGCCCCATGGAGTTAAAGCTTCCATCTTTTAAACAAAACTTATTGAGAGCTTTGGACTCGGGTAAACCCATGCTACTAGTTGTCCATCATAGGCTTGAAGACTCTGAAATTATGTCTAGACTAGGAGATGCCGTGAAAATCTTCGTCTCTGTAGAGAATAGAGAGGAGTTGAGGAATAAGATTCCTGGTGAGGTGGTTGCGGCTTTGGAGCGATTTAGACGAGTCTTAGAATCCTGGTAGTTTTCTCTCTAGTTCTTCTTTCTTAGTATTCATTATGAGTACCCTCTTCACGTATCCCCCTCTCGAACCATGTACTATATCTATTCTCGATGAAGGTAGTTTTAGACTCGTAGATAAGTAGCCTACTAGGCTTGAATTACATCTACTGTTGTCTCCAGCATCCCTGGTTTTAAATACTATTTCGTCGTTTTCTACCGTAAGGTAGTTTTCACGGGGATCTTCTTCGACACGGATGGTTAATACTACACCATCACTAGTCTCAGATATGTTTTTATCAAGGATTTTGAGAAGGTATTCGCGGAGTTCATCCATAGCCAAGGCTTCCTACACCAAATATTATTCCGTGGGCGGAGTTTATATGCATTATTACGTCGTATGCTGCTGAGACATACTCTTCAGTACTTCTACTAGTTCACCGTAGTCTGCACTGGCTTTAACTCCCCGGGGATCCATGTGTGTTCTAGAGCTAATCCAGCCCATTTCTCTGAGTCTCTTGATAACTCTAATAGTGCTCGGCATGTTTATTTTTAGTATTGAGCAGAGTTTATCAAGTCTATAGTAGGGAGCGTTGATCATGGATTCCTGGGCCAAGATCTCTAGGACTCCTCTAGATAAGCTACTAATCCACGGTAATTCACCTATGGAGGCCTGCATTTTGGAGGCTACTTCGGGGTCTATTATATTACAGGTCCACAAGCGACCTAGAACAACTGGTTTAGAGCCATCGCTACACTTGAAGCCCACTTCTTCGGGGTTCTTAGTAAATCCCCTCTCAATAGTGTTTGTACAGTACCATAGGTATCCAGTGCAATTGTTGATTGTTTTATATGCTTCAACGGCGCTTCTTCTAGCCTGGAAGAAAACTCTCACATAGTACTTGTAAACAAGGGTTATAAGCGGCTTTAGACTTATCTCTAGGGCAGCTGCTCTGAGTGCGATATTGGAGATCAATAGTCTGGAAGCGAATTCTTTTTCAAAATCTAGTTTAATGCATTTACTCCAATATCTAGCTAGTGTCTTACGTGGATATGTACAGGATAGAGGCCCTGTATCTGTAGCTGTTACTCCTAAATATGCCTCTCTTCCAAGGGATTTCAAAGCAGAGTCTATGTGTGGTATTGGCGAGCCATATGGATCTACGTCAACGTAGTCTGGAACAACACCTGTTACCACTAGGTTATTTAGTAGTGAGTTTGCTTCACTATTGAACGCCTCTAGTCTCCCAGCTAGTTTGTTTAGCTTTATATTCTTGTTGGTATAATAGTATGCCCTAGGATCTACATCGTTGAGTATTCCTCGGCCGCCAACTTCAAGCGCAATCCTTATACCTCTCACCCCAGTCCCAGAGAGAGAGTCTATGAAGAAGTAGTCTCTACCGCCAAGTACAACTCTAAGGAAGAGGACTGTGAGATCTCTGCTCAAGACGGCTTGTGGGTTGTAGAATACAGGCATCCACGCAGGTTCTAACCTTCCATCTGGTCTCCTATAGTACTCAAACCTGGGAACAATTACCTTTGCAAGGCCCTCCTCAATAACCTGCTCACTCCTATAATACGTCATTGCAGACACGCAAAGCATTAGTCAGGATGAGAGCTCCTCTTCACTACTCAGGCGGTTTACTATTCATCACCGATTATTACCATTTTGCAAAAGACTAATATATCTACTTTCTCGCCTTCATAATCACGTATTCCACAATAGCGTCCGGTGGATTAACCCCTGTAGCCCTCCTTAAACCCTCCCAGTTCGGAAAGGCATTAACCTCGAGTAGGTAGTATTTCTCAGTCCCAAGGTCATATGCAATATCTACACCTGCATAGTCGAGCCCCAAGTGCTTCGTCGCCTTTAAAGCGATCTTGAAGGGCTCCGGCTCCTCCTCCTCAGTCACTTTGACTCCACCGGCTCCCTGGGCAATATTAGTCTTCCAACTACTACTAACTCTCTTCATTGCCCCTATAACAGTGTCTCCAACAATAAATACTCTATAGTCGTATCCAGGCTTCTCGAGGAATACCTGGTAGTAGCTTGGTAATCCAAGGTTTTTAAGACTCCTAGTTATGTGGAAGGATATGTCTGGGTCGTATATTAGAGTACTCCCTAATCCAAGGCTCCCAATTATTGGCTTATACACAACTCTCCCCTTCTCCCTCGTAAACCTCATAGCCGAGAATGGGTTTTCCGTTACGAGTGTTTCAGGCACTGGTAGACTAGAGAGGTATAGTTTCAGGAGGCACCTCCACTTATCTCTCGTTACAATGATTGAGGCTGGGCTATTGACTACGGGGATTTTACTAGCTAGTGCTTCTACAACACCCATTCTCTTTAGAAAAGTATCTAGTGATAGATATAACCCAATATTCCTCAGTAAGCCGGCGTCTACGTCAACTAATTCAGCTCCATGATATACTTCAACACCCCTACTAGTGATCTTGGCGTCGAGCATGTGTGCTTTTAAGTAGAGAGGTGTATGCCCCCTCGCCTGGATAGCGCTCATGAGTTCTTGAGCCGCTGGGGGAGGACTCCTCCTATACTCTATTACGGCTATTTTCACCTCTCACGCACCTTTAAGGCAATAATGAAGTATATGGTTGAGACAATGGCTATTGATAGTGAAATGAGAGTGCTTAACAGTGTTTGTGCGACTACAGCGCCTATCACAGACCCCGTGGTCAAGGCGGCGAGTATTAATGTATAGAATCCCGCGGCTTCTCTCGCATCTAGCCTAGTATCTATTATCCTTGTCGCAGCTAGTAGCGTTGCCACTAGAAGACAGATTGATGCAACTTGCCAGTAGATGTCTCTCGCGACTACTAAACTTAGGGATGTAACTAAAACGAGTATTAGAATTAAACCAATTACTCTCTCTAATCTGGGCGTAGTCAACACCTCGCAGATTATTTTTTGGTAAAAGTCGCTTTTAATATTGAATACTCATTGCTTTAATTTATACAATACGTATGATAATATAGCTAGATACACTATTGCTTCAAGAGGCTCAAGGTTTAATAATAATTCTAAGCCTTCTCCAAGACCACGTGTTTTAAACTCCCTCCGCACTCTTTCATCTGTTGAAGCAAAAACCCCTAGAACTCTCTGTTTAATGGATAATGCCTCCTCAAATGGTATATAATAGGATGCTAGCCCGTGTTCACGCAATACGCTAGATAATAGGATAGATGGGGCCTCGAGAAACTTCGTAGATGTAACAACAACCGGGGATTTACTTGATACAGCTTCTAATACCTCTACGTACTTCTCGATGAAAGACTTAACGGTGAAGGCAAACCCTTCTCTACCATGCTCAAACAGCCTCTTCCCCCTAGCATTCAACTCTGTTCTATATAGCTCTGAAGCCGTGAAAAACGAGGCTAGAGTCATGTATAGTGTTGCCTCCACTAAGTTGCCTACGGGGATTATTTCAACTCCGTAGTGTCTAGCCATGGACTCTATGCTCCCAGTAGGTGGTTTTGGAGCTATTGCATAGTAATTAACTCCTAGAAGCCTCATTACTTGGATTGACTGTATCAGCTTCGAGTACTCACCCGTACTAAAGACTATGACTGAGTAGTCTTCACGGTAGGGCAGTAGATAGATGCTTACCTCCTCGCTTTCAGCGAGGACAGGGTGTTTACTGCTTTGGAATATTAATGAAGACCAGTAGAGGAGGCTTGCAGGGGTGTAACCGTAACCTGTGTACGAGTAGATTATGATGGGTCCGGAGCATTGTTTTAAAAAATCAATTATTTTGCTTGTTAAACCCCGGGCGTCTCTCTCAACTCTCTCTAAACCCCCTACTAGTGAGTCTATAGCACTGCTGTCTCTAAGCTTTTGCAGCAACTGCATTCTCTTTCATCTGGCTCGCTTGGTAGTAGCTCCACTATACGTGGTATTAGCTTCTTGACTTTATTTATGTTTTCATTCATGGTTTTTATAACTTCCTCAGCTGTCACGGGTTTCTCAGCCCAGACATCGTAGTCGGTCACCATTGCGATAGTGGCGTAGCATAACTGTGCCTCGCAGGCTAGATTAATCTCGGGTACTAGAGTCATGCCTATAATGTCTGCCTTAAAGACATCCTTCCAAACTCTACTCTCAGCTCTAGTGCTAAATCTAGGTCCCTCAATGCAGACGTAGGTTCCACGCTCGTGGATCCTTATCTCTGGGAATTCTGAGGCGGCTCTTAGAATTATCTTCCTTAAGTGATTACAGAACGGGTCAGCCATACTTACATGGGCTACTACTCCTCCCTCGAAGAAAGTATGTGGTCTTATACCCTTTGTCATATCTATGAATTGATCTGGTATAACGAAGTCTCCTGGTCTATAGTCCTCCCTGAGGCTCCCAACGGCTGATACAGCCAATACCCATTTTACACCGAGTGTTTTCAAAGCCCATATGTTAGCACGGTAGTTGACTCTATGTGGTGGTATTTTATGACCTCTTCCATGTCTAGCTAGAAAAGCTACTCTACGACCCTTCAACTCGCCGACTATAATATTGTCGCTTGTAGCACCATATGGTGTATAAATCTTCAATTCCTTGAGATTCTCAATTCCAGGTAGCTCGTATAGTCCACTACCTCCAATAACTCCTACTTCAACCTGTAGAGGTGGTTTAACAAGCAATTCTACCAGCCTAGGTAGCTACGAGTTTATAGGTCTTCCGGGATGGATCATACGTAATAACCCCCTTCTCCAATAGAACGTCTAGTGCTCTCCTATAGTATGTTTCCCCAACGTCTATACCATACCACTCATTGAATCCCTTGACTACTTCTTCATTAGTCCACTCAGATTTACCCATCTCCTTATAGGCTTCACTCATCATTCTCTTGATGAATTGATATGTATCCTCTAGCCTTGTCCATGGGTATTGAAACCAAATCCACTCTTTAACCTCTAGATAGTAGTAGTCGGGCTTAAACTTCGCAACGGGGCTAATCCACTGTAGTGCAGCCGTCTTCACGGTTTTTGGACTCCAGTTCGCCTCAATGTGGTCTCTAGCTAGCTTCAATGTATCCCCTGTGTCTACGATGTCGTCAACCACAAGGATGTTTAAGCCTGAAGCGTTGAGTCTATATGAAAACTTCAATATAGCCTTCTCCTCAACTTTAGCTGCCTCAGTCCAGTGCTGGCTCTGCACACTAGCTAGGTTCTCCACACTTAGGAAATCACATAGTAGTCTCGCGGGAACGTATCCCCCTCTAGCTACAGCTACGATTAAGTCTGGTCTATATCCATCTCTCTTAATTATATCTGCGAGGTGCATAGACCAGTCTACAATCTCATCCCAGGAGACTAGCTTAGTCCTTACACGCGGCATGCTCTCACATAGTCGATATATATGATAAGGGTTTAAAACCTCACTCGCTGAGTTATCTACGAGGCTGTTGAAAAGCGTTTGTGTAATGAACTTATGATCTAGGGTTATCTCTGCGCTAGTAGTAGTCTTGAGGGTGTTGTAAAACCATGTCCACTATGGTGAAGCAGTATTTTTGCCTTGTAGAGATCCCATCCGTACTTCGTATAGACTTCTCCCACCACGTGTATTGCTTTAACTTCAGCTATGAGTAAACTAGATCCTCCAACTTCAACCTCTTTTACAACTTTACACTCTAGGAAGCCCAGCATGTCTTCGAGGCCTGGTGTCTCTATTACACTTGACTTCACAGTCTTCAACCCTAATTGAGCGATCTTATCTACTTCTCTACCACTAACACTTCCAGCTCTATAAACTAAGTCAACGTGTTTATCACTTGGAATATTAATAGTGAACTCTCCTGTCTCCCTTATATATTGATAAGTAAGAGAACCCTTCCATATGGATAGTGCAACGAGGAATGGCTCATCAGAAACAGGTGTAACCCAAGACGCAGACATTACGTTTAATAATCCACTACTACTCCTCGAGACCACTAAGTACACTGGGCGAGGGTGGAGAACGTGGTACTCTGAGGGG
>JAJHRV010000118.1 GCA_020833525.1 Thermosphaera sp. | reverse complement strand
TGGAGGTTTTCAGCACACTCCTCGCCTTACTTAGTGAGGGTATTGGACGAGTTGCATTGTCTAAGAAACTTGGTTTCCCCGAGAGAACTGTGAGAAAAGTGGTTACTCTAGTTAAGACTGGAGAGCTCTCGTGGCTAGGAGGGGTTTTCAAAGAGATCTCGGTGACTAGTATTAACGCCCCATGGCTTAATTGTCAACCAGTACTCTACGAGGGGTTTAATAGTGGATTATTGGATACTGTGAGAGAGAATATTGTCTTACTCAGAGACTTCATTGTCATATCTAGTAGAGAGCCTGGTAAAGTAGAAGTTATCGGTGTTCTCATAGGAGACAACTTAGTCTACCCGGGGCTTGTAGAGGAGTATAGTGGGCCTTACTTAAAACTTAGAGAACTCCTACCGAGAACTAGTGGACTACTCGTATGTTGGAGGGGTTATAGAAGGTACCTCGACGACTCTATACTCATTGCCTCACTAGCTTACCTCTGTAAGCACTCTGATTGAGTGGTATGAGGACTCTTAATCCACCAATAGAGATACTTGTAAAGGCTACATTGTAGACCCTCTCCAATACACTAGTGTCTCTAAGTAATTCATCGTGAAACCCCGTGAAGACTACTCGACCCCGTGATAATACTATATAGTAGTCACATGTCATCGAGGCGAATAATGGGTCGTGTGTAGAGAGAACAATTGTTACACGACTAGAGATCTCTCTGAGGAAGCTAGACAGCCAGGTCTTCGAGTAGACGTCTAGGTGGCTGTCAGGCTCATCTAGTAGTAGCACCTTTGGGTCTTTCACGAGAGCCGCTGCGAGTACAACTCTCTGTAATTCGCCAGCACTGAGTTCACCGAGCCTCCTATTCGCTAGATCACTTAATCCAAGCATCTCACACACCTCGCTAACTCTCCTAAGATCCTCCTCGCTTGTAAAGAACCCCCTTGAAGCAGGGTATCTAGAGTAGACGAGTACATCTAGTACTGTGACACCGAGTAGATCTAGCTCCCCGAGTGTTGAAGAATATGATAGTATTCTCCTAAGTTCACTAATAATACCCCTAGCATCTCTACCATTAACCTCGACTACGCCATCATAGCTGATTAACTGCGCTATGGCTTTAAGTAGCGTTGTCTTACCAGATGCATTGGGGCCTAGAATACACGTGACTCTGTTACTAGGTATATCTATACTCACATCTCTAAGTGCTACTACACCACTACGCTTATACCTGACACTGAGACTCTTAATAGAGATCACGTGAAGCCACCCCGAAACCTCCTAACAAGGAGCACTAGGAAGAATGGCGCTCCAACAGCAGATATAACTGCTCCAGCTGGAACTTCACCCACAACTCTAGCCACTAGAGACCTAGATAGAGTATCCGTGGTGAATAATAGTAGTGAGCCGAGGGCCATAGCTAGTGGTATTACTAGTCTATTATCACTAGTCTTCAGTAAAAACCTGGCAGTGTGTGGAGTCACGAGACCGAGGAATCCAATAACTCCAAACTGCGATACAATAATGCTAGCGCTCACACCGGCAATTATAGAGGATAGTAGCCTCGTTAAGCCGGGATCGACCCCGAGTTGGGCAGCGTGATCGTCTCCAAGCATGACAACGTTGAGTCTCTTCGCTAAGACAACGTAGCCGAGAACTACTAGTATCGCTGCTATTAATGCGTATGGTAGGTTCTCGAGACGTGACTGTATAAATGTACCCGTTAACATTAGTGATGCATAGCCATACCTCGAGGAGACGTAGTAGAGTAGAAGCACTGAGAGACCTGAGAATAAGCTTGTAACACCAATACCTGAGAGTACATAGGCGATGTCGCTTCCAGATATACCTTCAGCGATGAGGATCGTCACTGCTAGTGCAGAGAGACCTCCAATAGCTGCTGCTAAACTAATAATCCATAGAGTAACATGATCTAACACTAGTAATGTAGCGTAAACAGCGAATAATGCACCAGACCCCGTGCCGAGGACATAGTGGTCCACTAGTGGATTCCTCAGAGAAGCCTGCAGTATACATCCAGATGCCGCGAGGACCGTGCCGGCTAGTATCGTGTATAGTGCTCTATAGAGTCTATATGTGAGTATTCTCCCCGGTAAGCCCTCGTTGAGGGTAACTATGTAGGTGTAGAGTATGGGTAGTGTAGTCGAGGCTACTAGTATTGAAAAAACAAGGAGTAGTCTCAACTTACTATTCAAGAACCCCTCCTCCGGGAGCCAATATATAGCCCGGTAAAGAACACTACTATTGCTACAACTATTGTTATTGCTATCGCCTGATTTACCTCCATAGCCCCCGCCATCCCTCCCTGTGGCGTCTCAACGGGTTTACCTAGTCCACGCTCGAGTGCCGTGTAGAGTACTTGTGGTACTAGTTGTATTAGTGGCCCCGGCCTCGAGATAATGTCTACTTCTGTACTATTTAGTAGTACTATGGGTTTACCTAGATCGTATAGACCAGCCTCTCTAATAGTCTCGTTGGTGGCATACGAGCAGGCCACTATAATGAGGTCTGGACTCCACTTAGACACAGTCTCCACGCTCACTGCACTCCACCCATATGTAGTAGCTACGTTGACTAGCCCGAGTCTTGAGAGTACATCATCTATGAATGTTGCTCTACCTGCGACCCATATACCCTGCCAGAAGTCCAGTACTACTAGTATTCTCCTACCACTATATGGCCTCAGTATTTTAAAGCCCTCGTTTAACCCACTAGTAATTCTACCTATGAGTTCCTCTGCTCTATTGGTTTCATTGAATACTAATCCAATAGTGTATATATCGCTGAGGACCTCGTTGACACTCCTAGCTGAACCACCATGAATATACACTACTGTCACATTGTAGGATTCAAGAGTCTCCAGTAGTGGCTTGTGTGCACCACTATCTGCTAATACAACATCGGGGTTTAACCTCAGGATCTCCTCCACCCTAATAGTACTCCACCAGTAGCCACCAACATCAACTACACCCATCTCTCTAAGTCTACCACTAGTATTCAAATACCAATCACTCATTGAGAAACTATCAACACCAACAACTCTATCGAGTAAATCGAGTTCAGCGAGGATCTCTGTAATAGATGGAGCCATTGAAACCACGCGTCGGGGAACACCGGGCAACTCAACGTGCCTACCAAGAACATCCTCTACAACGATAGATTGCTCAGCCGTAGTCAAGACACTTAAAGCAACCAGCAGCAACAATAGTGTAGGTATCCATATATAAATTCGCTTGGACATATTGTCCAACACCCTTAAAGAATAGAGATGCTAGTGAGGGGTTAATATACCCAGAGCATTGTAGATCAAGGCCCAATACACAGCAATCCACAAGTGAAAAGTACATTGAAGTAATC
>JAJHRV010000032.1 GCA_020833525.1 Thermosphaera sp. | reverse complement strand
CGGTATTTACAAGTATAGTGAATACGAACATAGCTTAATACCGTTAAAGAAGGGTGACTACTCCCGTGAACTAGCTAAGGCATGCCTAGATCAATCCTGGGTTAAAAATGCTCCACTAAACATAGTCATAGTAGCGAGATATAGGAAGACAACTGATTGGTATGGTGAGAGGGGGTTTAGATACATATACATGGAGGCAGGGCACATAGGCCAGAATATATACTTATCGGCCACAGAGCTTGGACTGGGGACAGTCGCTGTAGGGGCATTCAAAGACGAGGAAGTGGCTAGGTTAATTGGACTTGGAGAAGAGTACATAGTGCTCTACGTGTTCCCTATTGGGAGAACAACATAGTATTTTTACCTATTGAACGTTCAATAATCCTTAACAACCAATCTGAGTCAATACATTTACGGTGAACTAGTTGAAGCTCGTGGACAGCTAAATTTACTTGGAGAAAATAAGGGATCTCATATACTCCCTCCTCGAAGCTAGAGATAAAGCTAGGGAAAACGCACACCCCATAAGGCAAGCAACACCCCTTGTAAAGTATGGTTTTATCTCCATGTTTAAGGGGGGTGATCATGGATGTAACAAACCCCGAGCAAGCGGGTATAGCCGAGGATGCTGGAGCCGTTGGCGTAATGGTTTTAGACAAGCTTCCATATGATATAAGACTTGCTGGTGGTGTTGCAAGAACTGCTGATTTAAAAGTAATAATCGACGTGATGAACACTATTACAATACCAGTATCTGCTAAGTGTAGAATTGGGCACTGCGAGGAGGCTAGACTCCTAGAGGAGATCGGCGTTGACTTAATTGATGAGAGCGAGGTTTTAACCCCGTTGATGAGAGAGCACATATTGACAAGTGGATGTTTAAAACACCATTTGTTAATGGTGCTAGAAACCTACCCGAGGCCCTCCGCAGAGTATATGAGGGCGCTTCAATGATCAGGACTAAGGGAGAGCCTGGAACCGGGAACGTCGCCGAAGCGGTTAAACACATGAAGATAGTAAGTAGAGATATAGCAATGTTACATGGCTACTACGTCCGTGGAGACTACAAGGCTATATGGGTTTACTCAAAGGAGAATAAAGTACCATATGAATTGGCATTACTTACGGGTAGACTAGGTAGACTACCCGTTGTAAATTTCGCTGCAGGCGGTATTGCGACACCAGCTGATGCTGCGTTAATGATGTGGCTTGGCGCAGACGGTGTATTCGTGGGCTCCAGTATATTTAAGAGCAGAGATCCTGAGTCTAGAGCGCGCGCTATAGTTCTAGCTACAGCTTTCCACGATGACCCAGAGACCGTTGTTGAAGCCCAGAAAATGGTTTCTGAGAGAGAGGCGATGATGGGTATAGATATAAGAACGTTGAAGCCTGAGCAGTTGATGCAGGTTAGAGGTGAGTGACTTGATTAAAGTAGGGGGTTTTAGCGCTACAGGGAGACTTCCTAGAGCACGTTGAATTATTGAGGGAGATGGGTGTTGAAGCTGTTTACGCGAAGAACCCGAGTGATCTAGAGAGGGTAGATGCCCTCATAATCCCCGGTGGAGAGCCTACAACTATAGCTAGCTTAGTGAAATATAAGGGTCTTGCACCCGCAATTACCAAGTTCTCAGAGGATGGTAAGCCAATAATGGGCACGTGTGCTGGGTCTATTCTATTAGCTAAGAGAGTAGTGGATAGGGTGGTAGGTGAAACAGGGCAGTTTACAATTGGATTAATGAACATTAGTGTCGTACGCAATGCATTCGGTAGACAAAATGATTCATTTGAGGCAGTAGTTAATATGGAGGGTATTGGCGAGGTTAAAGCCGCATTTATAAGAGCCCCAGTAATCAACGAGGCCTGGCCTCCGGCAAAAATTACCGGGTACATAAACCACCCAGTAGCTGGGAAAGTGAGTGTGTCTGCGGAACAGGGGTCTCTCATAGCTTTAACATTTCACCCCGAGATTACGGGTGAGGTGAAAATATACAGGTACTTTATAGACTTCATTAGAAAGTAGTATGGATAATAGAGGAGTTATAATTGACTCAACTCGTTGAGTGCTCTGTATGCGGTAGATCAATAGGTGAAATGGGTTATTTAATTAGATGCCCTTTTTGCGGAGGTATACCTATTATTAAGTATGTTAGTCCGCGTTTCAGAGTAGATCCACGTAGAACTGGGATTTGGAGATATTACTCCCTACTGCCTCTCTTCGAGACTATTATTAGCCGTGGAGAAGGTTTAACTCCGATATTTAGAGTCAGCAATGTCCTCGTGAAAAACGAGCGTTTCAATCCAACGGGTAGCTATGCTGATAGAGCATCGGCAATTATTGCAAGTTACTTGAAGTCTAGAGGGATAAAAAACGTGAAGATATCCTATGAACCTGGTTTTACAAAGTCTATACTACACTATTTAAGAGGGTTCTCTGAGGCAACCATATGTATTGAAGACCTCATCGATGTCGATGTTGAAGACTTATTTGAAATAAGTAAATTCGGTGAAATATCTACGTGTCGAGAATTCAGCACAATATCTACCTACATAGACTACGCGAGTGCATTAACTATAGAGGGATTGAAAACTATTTTATTCGAGATCTTTGAATCAAGAATAGACATAGAGCACATTGTAGTCCCTGCGAAAACCGGTGTACTGGCTTTTTCACTCGCCAAGGGTGTGGAGGAACTTAGAAATGCAGGTGTTGAACCAGGCTTCGACGTCATTGCTGTATTTTCAGAGGGCACTACTATACCCGATTACCTGGGGAAAGTGAAGCATATACGGATAGTTGAGGTTTCTAGTGATGAATTAATGGATTCATTTAAACTCCTCATGAGTGAAGGTATTTATACAGCTCCTCTATCTGTAATGGGATTCCACATAGCTAGAAGCCTCGGTAAGTCACTGGCTGTTCTAACAATTGGTTATAGACCGAGAATTCCACCACGGAAGAGTAGGCTAAGGGAGAGGATTTTAAAGACTATTGAGAAGCTTGGAAAAGCATCTGCATACGACATATGGAGGTACAATAACGAATACTCATTGAGAGGAGTCTATAAAGCAGTTAAGTCAATGGTTAAAGATGGAGTTGTCTGTGAAGAGCCCTACACTAAGCGTGGACGGAAAGTAATGCTGTACAAGTTGTGTAGCTAGTTTCAATATCTACGGCTTCTCGGATTTCAATGTAATGATCTTATCTGGCGTAGTCACAGTTATAGTGGCGTATCTCCTCCTATGGTAGAGTTTAATGCTCCTCACATATACAATGTAGTCTGGGTGTGTCAGCGAAACCTGCCTATTAACACCCTCAGCAATTACCTTAATAGCGTCCATAGTGTGTGCTGGTAGTTTAGTCTCACCCCAGTACAATCTACCGTGGAGTGTGACTCTAAATGTCTTATCAACAGGTATTTTTTGCTCGGCAAGAAGCTTAGCCTTCTCAGCTACGACTTCGACATAAGGATCCACAACGAGGTCGACGGGTATAACTCTATATACAACTGGTACTTCGCGGATTGATTCCTTCAACTGCTCAATTGCCCTGTAGGGGTCCTCGACTCTCAGTAGTATAATGGATGGGCCTTTATCCACTACGACATAGTCGAATCCTATTCTTCTAAGTCTACTCATAATAAACCTATAGTTGTCGAGGCCCTGCTCGTGGGTGATAATTACATTGAAGCTCATTGTGAATCCTCGTTAAAGTATAGGTAATTAGGCGATAATAAAATCACACTGTATACGCATTGAGTATTTACCTAGTGAACGGTATATGCTATTCCAATAGATTCAATATTATTTCACTCTACATGCTTTCTTGAAGTAAGCTAGTGCGCCTCCCCTATAGCTGTAGGCTTTAAAGCCTTTTTCACGCAGGGTCTTCGCCATTAATAAGCTTAAGCTACCTGTCTTGCATATTAATACTATGACTTTATCGCGCGGTATTGTATCCCAAACAACCTCCTCCATTGGAATAGCTTTTTCAATAGGCTTAATTCTACGGGACTCAGGGTTTCTCATATCAATAACTAGTGCGTCTTCAGGTATGAAGTCTATCTCGAGATCGCTCTCTGAAACCACTACCTCGGGTTTAGAGGAAAGTAGGTCGTGTACTCTAACTGCCTCCAATGCCTTATACAGTACGTTTAAATCTATTTTCTCTAATTCCCTTAGAACATCCTCTCTACTAGTACTCGTAACCACCTTCGTGGGCGCTATTGCACAAGCCTCGAATACTCTCGATGATAAATCATATAGACCTATACGCCTCGAGTACTCTATAATTTCATCTTTATCAAATCCAATTAGTGGCCTCAATACTGGTTTACTTAAATTCAC
Organism: Thermosphaera sp.; assembly: GCA_020833525.1. Taxonomy (GTDB): domain Archaea; phylum Thermoproteota; class Thermoprotei_A; order Sulfolobales; family Desulfurococcaceae; genus UBA285. Next base: position 6,594 of record JAJHRV010000032.1, on the reverse strand, counting down.
TGCTCTCTCTATCGACGATAAATTCCCAAGTGTTTGACTCGAAGCCTGCCCAATAGACTCGCCAGTAACTAATACATCATAGTTCAATTTCTCAGCTAGTTTAGACGCAGCCATATACATTAAAGCCCTAAGAGCAATCTGCCTATAGCTCCAATCCACTTTCTTCGAAACCTCAGCTACTACATCGCGGAAGTCTACAATTAGGAACTTGGGTCTATAACCATAGAGCCATCTAGAGGCAAGCTCCTGAGCTACTTTAAAAGCATAATACGTGGACTCCGTAGAGCCAAGTATAAAGTGTAGGAAGTCGACGAAAACACCTCTCTTCGCAGTAAACCAAGAGGCTACAGGGGAGTCGAAGCCACCTGAGAACAATACAAGCGCACATCCCTCAACACCAATTGGTAATCCACCCGGCCCTCGCAATGAATCCTCATACAGGAAGACCTTATTCCCCCTCACCTCGACCTCTACTACTATCTCGGGGTTTTCCAAGTCTACTCCAGTAGAGTAGGGCTTTAACATTGAGCCAACCTCGCGGGCTACGTCGATAGAGGTAAATGAGTGTTTTCCACTCCTCTTAACTCTAACTGCAAACTTTTTGCCCCTAACGCGCTCTATACTGTTCCTTGCAACCCACTCTGCTAGGTCTTTTAAATCACGGAATTCGTACTCCAATACCCGGCCAACTCTATGAACTCCAAATATGTGGGCTAGTAATGCCCCTACTTCTCTATCGCTCTCTAACAGGATCTTAGCCTCCAGTATCTCTGATTTAATTAATTTACCACCCTCCCTCTCTACAGCGTCCTCTATGTTTTCAATTAGCCTCCGGTAAAACCTAGGCCTCGTTCTATGGGAGCGAAGCGGTATTTCCCCAGACATTGTTACGAGGTACTTTGGCAAATAAACCCCTCCCACTCCATACTCTAACAAAACCCTGGTAATTACTAGGTATTAAACAAGACAATAGAGTTTCAGATTCAAATACCATCGCGGGTATTCATTAACGCCGTCGTGAAACTGCTTTGTTTTTCATATAAGGTTTATAAGGGTTGTTGATGCTTCTTCTACTGTGGAGACGCCTCGAGATGCGGGTGTATTGTGGAGACCCAAGAGAGGCGTGTATTGAGGGAGGAATTCAGGATGCGGGGGTTTTCCCCACAGCAATGACCCAGAGGAGACAATGAAGGGGGAGCTGTGGGCTGGGGTCACCCTGAGTGGGTGGAGCCCAGTGACATGGATCCCGATGAAAAGGGATCCCGAGGGCAGTGAAACCAAGGGAAGAGGGCTTAATAACAAGCAACATCAAGCCCGATGAAACCCAAACCCCATGGACTCGACTATTCAGATAAACTGATTGTGTTTAAAAAGCCCAAGTTGTATTATAGTAGCTGGGCATTTGCTCGTAGTTGCGCTTGATCCACCGCTTGGTTTAGACAAGAACAAGCATGCAGTAGACATCGCGCTGGAGATAAAGGAGTACTCTTTTAGCTATAAAATTGGATTACCTCTAATACTCGAGGAGGGCCCGGGTGTAATAAGGGAGATTAAGAAATCCACTTGTAAACCCGTCATTGTAGACTTTAAACTAGCAGATATTGGAGAGGTAATGTCTTATACAGCTAGAAGACTAGTAGATTACGGAGCCGACGCTATAATAGCCCATGGATTCGTCGGTGTTAACGGTGCACTCGACGCACTCATTGATCAATTTAAGAGGCTTGGATTCCAGTTAATACTCGTGGCCTCAATGACCCACAGGGACTCAGAGAAATTCATTGATAAACACTACGAGGAGTTGTTGAAAATAGTGATTGATTATGAACTACACGGTGTAGTAGTCCCGGCTACAAGGCCATGGCTAATTCGCGAAGCCCGGAGAATCCTGGGGTCTAAATTCAAGATATACTCACCAGGCATTGGAGTACAGGGTGCTGAGCCAGGTAGTGCTATATGTGCGGGTGCAGACTACGAGATCGTGGGTAGGTTGATTACAGGGTCTGAATCACCCCGCAAAGCCGCCGAGTATGTTTCAAGAACGCAGAGGGAGAGGTGGGTGGAGTGTCGTGGCTTGCAGTAGAATTATATAGGCGCGGCATGGTGAAGATCGGTGAGTTCACACTTTCCTCGGGGATTAAGAGTCCATTCTACATAGACTTGAGGAGGCTTTATAGTTACCCAGAATTGGCTAGGAGAGTTGTATCCGAGCTAGCATCTAGGATACCCATGGATAGAGTAGATGTAATAGCTGGTATCAAAACCGCGGGCATACCGCTTGCAACTTACTTAGCCTGCATTACCAATAAACCACTAGTTTATGTTAGGAAGGAGAGGAAGCAACATGGATCAGGATCGATCGTCGAGGGAAACGTCCACGGTATGAGGGTGGTTGTAGTAGACGACGTGGTGACGACTGGTAATTCATTTCTCAAGGCAATAAATAACCTAAGGGAGGAGGGGGGATTACCTGTTTTAGCGGCTGCAATTGTTGACCGTGGTCAGGGAGCTAGGCGTTTATTGATGGATCATGGAGTGGAACTAGTATCGTTAACTACGGCATTAGAGTTGTTTAGAGAACTATATCTCGGTGGATACATCGATGCGGATACGTATGCATCAATAGTTAACTACATAAAGTCTTTTAACAAGGTGTAGTGCTTGCTAATACCTGCTTTAAAAATAAGCGTTGAAAAACTAAGCTCAAGCTACTATAGAGCTCTATTCAAGCTACTAGAGCCCCCTCGTATAGAGCCGAAGCCCCTTCAATTCATTAACATATGGATTCCAGGACTGGACGAAGCACCCATGTCTATTTCCGATTACAATGCAGAGGATTATACATTATCAATAATATTTAAAGTAGTTGGAGATGGAACCCGTGGATTAAGGGATCGAAATGGGTTTTTCGGGGTTAAAGGGTTTCTTGGAAACGGCATTGACACCAGTGGATACGATAGAGTATTATTCGTAGCGGGAGGCTCTGGGATCGCGCCACTACCCTTTTTATCGAGGAAGTGCGTTGAGAGTGGATGCATTGTTGATGTTGTGTGGGGTGTTAGGAGGGGCGATATGTTATTTAACATAGGAAAGCACGCGGTGGGGTTAGGGGAGGTGTATTATACAACAGAGGACTGCACTATTGGCTATTGCGGCAACGCATCTAGTTTAGTGAGGGAGATCGTGGAGAGAAGTGGTTTTAAGTGGAGTTTAGTAATTGGCGTGGGGCCTAGTCAAATGCTTAGAGAAGTCTGCTATGCTTCTAGAGGCCTACAGGACTCGTACGTATCACTAGAGACAATGGTAAAATGTGGTCTAGGCGCATGTGGTAGTTGCTTGTTGAAACCACTTCCTAAACTCCTTTGTCTCGATGGACCAGTATTTAAGTGTAGTGAGGTGTATCATATACTTGGCTAATCTAGGTATTAGAATACTTGGTTTAAACCTAGAACACCCAGTACTAAATGCTAGTGGAATACTCGGCTCTGAACCAGAGCACGTAGATATACTGGTAAAGCATGGTTTCTCATGTATTGTAACGAAGACTATTACACTTGAACCCCGTAAAGGATACCCACCACCAATACTCATCGAGCTAGATAACGGTGGCTACTTAAATGCTGTTGGATTGGCGAACCCGGGTGTGAGAGGCATATGCCCCATGGTTGAGAGAGCTAGGCTACTTGGAAGACCAATTATTGTGAGTGTTGGTGGTGGGGATTTACGTGAGTACGTGGAGGTGTCAATTAAAGCGGAAGAGTGTGGTGCTAGTGGGGTTGAATTGAATTTAAGCTGCCCCAATGTCAGGGGTTTTGGACTAGAGCTTGGCGTAGATCCATCCATGGTTTATAGAGTAGTGAGAGATGTTGCATCTGTATTGAAAATACCAGTATTAGCTAAACTAGGCTTTAGCGATAAAGTTATTGAATCATCTGGTAGAGCACTAGAAGCCGGCGCGGCTGGCTTAACACTAATCAACACTATTAAAGCAATGTATATAGATGTATACTCCGCTAAGCCCGTATTATCTAATAAGTATGGTGGTTTATCCGGCCCGCCAATTAAGCCAATAGCTATTAGAGTTGTTTACGACGTCTACAGAGAGTACAGAGCCTTAATAATTGGCTGTGGAGGGGTCTCGAGCTGGAGGGATGCAGCGGAGTTCATTCTAGCGGGTGCAAGAGCAGTGCAAGTTGGTAGTGGTTTTCTCAGGAATAAGTGAATTGTTAGAGATATTTTAGCGGGACTCCATAAATGGCTTGAAGTCCAGGGTGTTGAGTCGATTGAGGAGCTTGTTGGCTTTGCCCACAGGTCTTGACTCTATTGTAATTAATAATAGTGGTCCCGCAGGGGTGGAGTATCCACATCCAATCGGTATTGGAGTCTCCGGTCATCCCATGGATAATTAGTTATTATAGGGGGTTTAAATTAATGGGTCTATGAAGATTTAGAAGTTTGAAAAACCTAGATACGTAGTCCGCTTTGTTTAAACAACTAGTACTCCACGAGACGTACTTTCTTCATTTCATCTAGAACTATGATTAGCGGCTCCACTACTTTATTGAACTCTATGTTCGCGTTCTGCGAGATGTCGTTGGCCATGTCTTCAACTGTGTGTTCTCCATCGCACATTGCCCATACATAGTAGGCTAGTGGGGACAACTCGTAGACCTCCTCCTCGCTCAGTGATACATAGAACTTGTCTTGCTCTACTCCAATGAAGTCTCCCTTGTGCACTGGCTTTAGGTTTTTAATAGCGTTATACTTCTCCTGGGTCTCCTTACTTAGTTCATACTTATGCTCGTGTCCTTCACTACTACTACTCAAATCCACCACCTCTCCCTCCCCTCCTCTGGAACCCCCTTCTAGGAGGCCTAAATGGTCTCCCCCCACCCGTAGCCTTGGGCTCGGTTTCGGGTACTTCCTCTGGTACACTATCGCTTGGTGCGAGCGTTACATTCGTGGTTTTACCAATATTCAACTGGACTTTACCCCTATACTCTGTTACCCATGCACCCTGTATGTCCACGACTTGGTTCTCCTTAAGCACCGTCGACTTCTCTCCCCATAGTACAGCCTCTACTCTACCAGTAGCGTCTCCAACAACCGCGTTACTTATTGTTCTAGTACCCTTCTTCGTATCTATTGTCCTCGGTGGCGATGTACTCAACACTCTGACTCTAACACTTACATTCTCCATTCCTGGTTTTAAATCAATTATGTTTCTAGGAGCTGAGGCGCTCCCACCCGATTTATTTTCTTCTCCCATTACGCTCAACTCGGACTCATATACGTCAAGGGTATGCAACAATGTTAAGGGTTAATAAACCTTATTGATCAAGTGGACACCGTGGAATCCTCATAGCACGCGTCATGGACAACTACAAGTAGTTTTTCAACATCTCTTAAATCCCTCGACTTCCTAGCACTACGTGCTAATCCCGAGTACTCTGGGCAGTGCTCTACTATAATCCTTATCGCTTGATTTAGTAACTTAACACCCTCACTATTTAAGTAGCCATGGTTGAAGTAGAGTTCAATACCCCTCATTAGTTCATGCAGGTAGTGTAGTGCATTACAGCACTCGGTATTATACTTGACTTTATCGATCATGCTAATGCACCATTATCGACGAAAACCAATTCACCCGTGCAATCAGCTTTCTCAACAATGCTGTATACCCCAATAATACAGTCTAAAACCCCACTTCTACATATGAATAAGTGCGATGGATCACTTGGCTTATCACTAGATCCAAAGCCGGGAATGTATGGGTACTCCATAGCAAGTAGCCTGGATAACGTAGACTCGCAGTCTCCTCTAATTGATTGAATCAAGAAGAAGCCCAATATATAGACTCCCCGATCCATGGTTAAGTAGTCTATATGCCACCTCTTCTTCTTGACTCTAGAAATGTGTCTCACAATCCTCGGTAATGCACCACCACGACCTTTTGCTGATCCAACATAGAGGTAAAGTCCAGGCTCAACCCCAACTACTCTACCACGTATACTTAGCTCTACTTGTTCACCCACTTTAATTACTAATATGTATGTATTCCACCCACTCATGGAGACTGGAGACCCCTACAAATAAATATAGCTATAAATATACACTAATCCCCTGGGGGAGGGTTAAGAGTATTCGCTACTGGTGTTTTCTTTGTCTGAGAGAGATATTGAAAAACACAGTAGATTAATTAATCTATTTAAATCAGAGCTCGAGAAGCCATTCATTGGTAGAGAAGAAGAAGCCCTTGTCCTAACCCTCGCCTTAATGACTGGAGAACACGCTGTTTTAATCGGCGAGCCGGGAACAGCTAAATCCGCACTAGCGAGAAGAGCTGCAGATTTATTGAAGGCTAGGTTTTTCAAGTACTTGTTGACTAGGTATACAGAGCCAGATGAATTACTCGGGCCACTGGATATTCACGCCTTTAGAGAGGGTAAGTATGTTAGAATTACTAAGAACAAGCTACCCGAGGCGGAAATAGCTTTTCTAGATGAAGTATTCAATGCTAGCTCAGCTATACTAAATACCCTACTAACTCTGCTAAACGAGAGGGTTATTTACGATGGATACAACGAGATAAAT
>JAJHRV010000117.1 GCA_020833525.1 Thermosphaera sp. | reverse complement strand
TAAAGTACCTTGAGGGGTTGATTGAAGTAGCTTATGGATTGAAAATGCAGGATCTCAAAGGATCACACAGCCTCGTATTCGTTGACGGAACACTTAGTAGGTGGTTTAGTATTCCATCTAGAATTAAGCAATTCAATTTCGACGGGTTAGATGTATTAGGGTTGTTAACTGGGTTTAAGAAAGAGGATTTAGTGTATAGATTGAAGTCCGTCTATGGATTAGTTAAACAATCAAAAATCACATCAATTGCTAGAGCTAGGTGGCTTTTCGCAGGCAGCGTCAAGAACCCGCTTGGACTACACACCTATACAAACCCCGATTCTGCACGGGTGGCTGCACAGCTCATTAATGATAGAATTAGGAGGAATTATGGTGGAGAAGCCGCCCGCGAGGTAACTCGTTTATTCAATAGAGTTATCCACCCAAGTATGAATGTATGGGCTGCAAGGTTTCCACTGACAACGGATGGGTCAACTATAATCCACTTAGAAGCACACTTGGATAAGCCTGTAGTAGGCTATGATGACAAAGATGGTGCATACTTTATTGAGGAGTCAGCACAATACATTGAGAAAACAGTTCCAGTAGTGGTTAGAAAGTTGCTTTCACACAGGTCTATGATATACTGGTATCCACCATATGGATTCATGGAGCTAGATGAGAAAGTGAGAATACCCATGAGTAGGCTACGTAGGCTTGAAGACCTATTTATAAATACGATCAGGAAGTATACGGGTGAAGAGGGACACCCACTCGAGTACTTGTTTGAGTCAACTAGGAGAATGAGGCTGGGTTACTAGGTGGTTTAATTGATTAAAGTAGGGTTTGTTAGTGGATGGAATAACGATGTTGTCTTAGTCTCGATAACTAGGAATTATATTCCATCATTCGGGGATTTACTCTACACTAGGGAAATCTTCAATGGTGGAACAAGGACAACAGTGCTGGAAGTTGTTGGATTATCCAGTGAAACCCCTACTACAGCATCACCCGTTGAGGTTCAGGGTGTACTGAGCTCTCTTGAAGTTAAAATGCTCGTGAAGGCCAGGCTATTCATAGAGATCATTGAGACTGGTTCAAGCACTATTCTCGTCAAGGCTTCTAGGCCACCCTCGCTAATGACCACTGTATACCTAGCTAGAAAAGGGGACTTGGACTCCGAGGAGATCATGGCTAAGATCAGCCAGTACAGCTCAATGAGTGGTATGGGCGTCGGCGCTGTTGTCTTGAGGTCGGGGGTTGTACATAATAAACTACTTGCAAAAGAGAGGTACTTTACAAACGCTGTGTTCAAGCTGAATCTAGGTGAAATAATTAGAAAGCACGTTCTCATCGTTGGCCAAACGGGTAGTGGTAAGACAAGCGGGGTTCAGGGTTTACTAGTGAAGTATGCACTTGAATCACCCGATAAGATTGGTTGGCTAGTGATAGATCGACACGGAGAGTACACTCCACCCGAGGGCTATGTAGTAGACAAGTTTATAGGTGCATACGTCGATGCCTTGAGGTCGAATCCATACATAGGGGGATCGGTGAAGGTCTATACATATAGACTCACAACAACCCCCCAGAAGAGTAGGCAGTACTCAACTGTCCCGGGTGTATACGACATAAAGGAGGAGCCTGTTAAAGCTAGCAGTGTAACATTTAGCGACTTCGCCGCTCTAGAGGAGGTTGGATTTGAGCGGGCAACGTTAATCGAGGAGTTTCTATCTGTTGTAATCGATGCATTAAAGTACTTGGAGTCGAGTAATCAATCTAGTCAAGTACATGGTGGAGCCCGTAGAGTCATACTGGGAGATGTTTTTGTATCTAGAGATAACACTAGCAGTGGGGATGTAGAGCACGCTACAGGCAACTTAATCGCCTTAATACCAATACTGGCAGATAACTTCGTGAGGTATGAGGGTATTGGTGAGCCTAGAGATAAGAAGACGGGCTTACACAGGGTTCTCGTGGATAGAGGCATTGATGCAAAGTATACGAGGACTATTAGAAGGCTCGTTTTAACCACTATGGGCTGGAGAGTAAAGACCATCGTGAATGGTAGCAAAAGCATTGTGGTGTTAGATGACTCTAGAAGCGTTATCAAGGTCTCTCCCACGCTTAAAGACCCTGATAAACTACCATGTCTACTAGAGGAATTGGAGAAGGCATTTAATGGGCTCTATAAGACTGGTTCAGGTAGCTATCCATGGAAGGGTATATGTAGGGAGAGTAGAATCGAGGTTCTCGGAGATATCGGCATCGATATTGGTGAATTAACTAGACAAGTTGATGAGGGTAATACAGTTATACTCGACGTGTCCCAGTTGAGTAGTGTTCAAGCCGATTTAGTCTCGTTAACTATTGCAAGGAGGATTTTCGAGCATAGACTCGAGGAGGGAGTTGAGGCTGTTGCAGGGAAACCCGTGGTATCCATAGTCTCGGAGGAGGCTCCACTATATCTAAGCCCCGAGAGGGTTAGAAGTCCGTATAATTCATTCGCGAGGATTGCGAGAGAGGGTAGGAAGTTTGGAGTTGGGTTAATTGCTATATCGCAAATGGCTACTCTTATTGAGAGGCAGCTACTCGGCAACTTCAATACATTGATCGTCATGAGGACTAAGAGTAGTAGTGACTTAGACTTCTTCAGGGATATAGGTATCCCAGTTGAGACACTTCCATATCTAGGTGATAGAGAGGCATTTATCTATACACCAGACCTACCGGTGAAGGAGCCTATCCCCGTATACCTACCCGCGTGGTTTGACGAGGACTATGCTAAGCTCATTGATGAGAAGAGGCGTGTCCTCAGTGGTGAGTATCCATCGGTTAAGGAGCTAATGGAGGATTAGGGGGTTGCAGTGAGAATACTGGGGGTTTACATAGAGAATATTAGGAGCTATAGGCAAAGCCTCATTGTATTCCCACCACGCGGAGTAACTGTAATACATGGTGAAGTAGGCAGTGGTAAAACCAGTTTATTAATGGCTATAGAGTTCGCCCTCCTGGGTCTACCCGGTGGTGGTAGTAGGTCTCTATTTGACGCATATAAAGAACCCCGGCGTGCAGACTTACTCAGAGCAAATACTAGTATGGGTAGAGTTAGGCTACTCATTAAGCTAGGTAATAGACTATACGTTATTGAGAGGAGGATTACGAGAACTGGGGATCACGAGGGGTTTGCTGGATTAATAGAAGAGTATGAGGTTGTTGATGGTAAAGTCAATCCATTGGATAAGAAGCCCTTTACATCTAGGACAATGATGGATGACTATATCATTGATCTACTTGGTTTAAGAGAAAAGAAGACCGAGAAGAGTAAGACAACCACTCCACTCGTCTATACGACAGCGATATATGTACCCCAATTCAACGTCCACGAGGTTTTATCGATGGATAGAGAGGTTAGAGTAGAGATCATTGAGAGGGCCCTGGGGCTTGA
>JAJHRV010000116.1 GCA_020833525.1 Thermosphaera sp. | reverse complement strand
GGCGCTCTCGTAGTCTCAATCTCTACGTGGGGGGTCATTGGTGATAAGCAGAGAGCAATATCTTCCTTAAAGGAGTTAGCTAAGCCAGATGGGCTAGTAGTAGTTACAGGACACCCCAAGACATATGAAGACCCTCCATCCGCGCTTGACCCCGAGTATACCTATATAGGGAACTGCATGGACGACTTCTACATATACCCACCAGTAGCTAACCTTATACCACTGAAGACGCAGTACTATAGTAGAAGCCTTCTTGATTAACCTACTTTACAGTGTTATCTTCTCTGGTGCAACTCTCGCGTAGTCTACACTCACGAATTCAATATTGCTCCCTCTAATAATTACTTTTCCAAGCCTCATAGTTGGCTTGTTTTCATTGTATTCAACACAGTCCTTTAGAACAACGTTCATTACGCTGTCGGCAAGCTCTAATACACCAATATACTCGTACCCACCCTTTGTCTTAACTAAAACTATGTTTCCCTCTGAGGCCTTCAAAACTTTTAACGGACTCGGTGGTTTAGTATTTCTCGGTATTTTACTCAACTAAAATCCCTCTCGAATTAATCCAGGTTCTACACTGTAATCTACGTTGTAGGGCTTATAAATACATACCCACTTGATCGACGATGAGCAGTAAATCTTCGTGTTTATATATCAAATTCACCTTTCTATTAAACGTAGTTACATTTATATATATACTTAGGACTACCCATGGTTTGGTCAATATGAGGATCACTAGTATACTTGAAGGACTGTTCCCCATAACCATGATCGTTGGGGGCGTAATGATGCTTGTTCCGATAGTGGATGTTCTTTACAATAACCCTGTTTCATTATCCTTTCTATGGATAGGTTTACTAATAGCATTAACAAGTTATACCGCCTACTTCGCAATTAGTAAAATAGTGAAGCGGGTTGAGATTACATACATAGAGGCTCTTACAACTTATTCTCTAACATGGCTAGTGGTTCCAGTGTTATCAGCGATACCATTATCCATTGAAACAGGAGTGAGCTACATTGACGCACTATTTGAATCCATCTCTGGTTTCACTGGTACCGGTTTAACTATCTACCAAGGACTCGACTACATGAAGAAGGGTATTCTATTCTGGAGGGGTTTAATGCAGTGGATGGGTGAACTAGGAGTTGTAGTCTTCGCCTCCGTCTTTCTCCCATTCTTCTGGCAGTTTGGTCGTATTCTATATAGGCTTGAGAGACCATCGCACATATCCGCCTCCCTTAGGGAGACGGCTCTTAGAATATTCTACATATACTTCCTCCTCACTGTTGTAGGTATAGTTATATGTATATACCTAGGCGTAGAGCCGCTTGACGCGGTTGTACACGTAATGACCGCTATTGCGACGGGGGGTATGAGTAATTATGATGACAATTATAGTAGGGTATTTCAATATGCACCACTCAGCGTATACCCTATAACTGCACTAATGATTATTGGTGGATTTAACTTCATTACCCTTAGCATAATACTCGACGGGGATGTAAAGAAAGCTTGGAGTAATGAAGAACTCCGTGGATTTATATACTTAAATTTATTCTTCGCAGCTACTTCATTCATTATGACACTACCAAGTACTGGATTAAACCCCTTACAGAGCCTCACAACGGGCTCATTTAACGCTATCTCCGCTGTAACCACCACGGGTTTTAGTATTGGGAATATTAGTGGTCTAAGCCCTAGTCTAAAATTACTACTCGTACTAGCTATGTTTATAGGGGGAATGAGCTTCTCGACTGCGGGAGGCGTTAAAGTCGTTAGATTAGTGGTTTTACTCAAGAAGATCAAGGCATACATTCTAGGTGTTTTAAGCAGTGGTAGTTTATCACAAGATATTAGACTAGGTGAGGAAGTACTAGATGAGAGAGAAGTTTCAAATATGCTACTCTTTATCTCCCTTCACTTTCTAGCAGTATTCACTGGGGCAGTAGTCATCAAGTCTATTATTCCAAGCGTAGACTTTGTCGATGCATTATTCGAGGCGACATCCGCTGGAAGTGCTGTAGGCTTGTCAACGGGTATTACATCTCTAAGTGCTCCAGTACCGGCTAAAGTAGTGTTAATGACGTTAATGTATTTTGGTAGATTAGAGTATATGCCGTTGATTGTTTTAATCGGGTTTGTGCTATATAGGAGGCTCATTCAATTAATTACTATCTAGGTGTAGCTAATATGGAGGAGTGGGTGAGAGAGAAGGCAATGCTTCTCTCCGAGGAGTTTAAGCACTATAGATCACTAGATAGCTACTTAGTTAAGCTCTCATCACTGGCTTACGATGTAGAAGACTATGCATTTGGAGATACTGCAAAAGCGAAGACTATATATGAGCAGGTTTTAAAACACCCTCTCCTCGCAGATTACATATCTAATTTATCATGCTATAGAGACAACGTAGAGTCAAGGATCTCCAGCGACCCTAGACTAAGAAAACTAAGAGATTACTCAGATGTTCTACTCAAGGTCCTCTCATCTACTCCATGCAGGGAGGTTAGAGAGATCAGGGAGGTGAGTAGAGATGCAACATTCAGGATTGAAGGAGTAAGTGAAAAAAGTAGAAGAGAAGGGATTTCCATGAAACACAGGCAGGTGAAAGCATCAAATATAGTGTTCTGGATTGGCTTAGCACTTTTATTGATTGGAGTAATATTTATTCTAACAAAGCTAATACACTAACTAGAGACTTCTCTAATAGATTTCTCAAATATCTCCAGCCCTATTTTCACCTCCTCCTCGATTATAATGAGCGGTGGTATTAACCTCACAGAGCTCTTTCCACATGGTAGTAGCACAAGTCCATTCTCAAGAGCTGTTTTAACCACTTTATTCCTGGTGATAGGATCTGGTCTCTTGGATTTCTTGTCGACTACGAATTCAACTCCCCACGCTAATCCAATCCCTCTAACATCCCCTACTTTCTCATATTTCTCTCTTAGAGGGGAGAGTTTTTCAATAAATATCTTCTCTAATTCCACGACACGGTGCAGTAGGCTTTCAGCAACCTCAATTGTTTTCAACGCCGCGATACATGCTAGTGCGTGTCCACCAAAAGTATTGCTGTGCATACCTGGCTGCTTGAAATCCAGCTCGGATCTATATATAGTAGCACCAATAGGTATTGCCCCGCCTCCAAGGGCTTTTGCGAGAGTGATGACTTCGGGGGCTACATTAAAGTGCTCTATTGCAAATAGTTTCCCTGTTCTACCAATACCCATTTGAACCTCGTCGTCTATGAATAAAACCCCGTACTTATCGATGAGCTTCTTCAGCTCTGTGAAAAATACTCTAGGTGGTACAACGTATCCCCCCTCGCCTTGAATAGGCTCGGAGATTACTGCGGCCACCTCCTCTGGGGGGATCAATTTATCGAATACGTACTCTTCAATGAACTCTAGTACTCTATTCACAAGTTCCC
>JAJHRV010000115.1 GCA_020833525.1 Thermosphaera sp. | reverse complement strand
GCAAATGTGCTTTCATCGGGTCCAGGTATGTTGTCCGTGTATATGGCTATATCGATGTTTAAATTCCCTAGAACTACGTGGGTGTAGCTTTGCCTCAATACTATCTCCAAGTTAATCTACGGATTATATCAGGGGTTAAGTGTGCTTTACCGATCTTCCTCCTTTCTTCATCCCATTCATAGAGTATTTTAACGGCTTCATTGGCTACTCTAATAGCATCCTCCACGCCTGCACCAGGCTTAAACTCACCCGTCTCCCTATTAGCGATAGCAGCACAGACGGCCCCAGCTCTCAGTCTATAAATATTTGCAAGTGTAAATATGAGTGAAGCCTCCATTTCAAAGTTTAATACATTTACACTCCTCAAGTAATCAATCAACCCTCTCTGAAATGGAGGTAAGTAATCCCTAAATCCAGGCCTCTCCTGCCCAACATAGAAGCTATCACTACTAGCAGTTAGACCCACGTGGTATCTCACACCAAGGGATTCAGCTGCATCAATCAAAGCCAAGACAACATCGTAACTAGCGACTGCCGGGTACTCCGGCATAACATAGTGTCTACTAGTACCCTCCAATCTCACGGCACCAGTCGATATTACTACATCCCCGATACTTACATCCCTCCTAAGAGCACCCGTCGTACCAACCCTTATAAAAACCTCGGCGCCCACTCTCGCCAACTCCTCGAGTGCTATGGCTGTTGAGGGCGCACCAATCCCAGTGCTCGTGGCTGATATAAATACTCCCTTATAGTATCCACTATAAGTAACGTATTCCCTATGTGACGCCACGTGCCAAGCTAGATCCCAGAACCTCGCAATAATTGGCACGCGCTCCGGGTCTCCTGGGAGAAGAACATATTTTGCTATATCGCCAGGCTTGATCATTAAGTGGTATTGAAGACCAGTCTCTGTTTCGGGTCTACTGGCATCCTTAAACCCGCTCATCTACAAGCCCCCTAAGAAGTATATTTCAGCTTTGAGGGAGTCGATGTCTAGTAGTGCATAAGTAGACTTATTGGTTAAATACCCGCAAACCTCTCCTGGATTAAGTAGGAGCTTTCCATTAATTTTCTCTACGGCGAATTCATGTGTGTGTCCGTAGAGGACAGCGTCTACGTCTAGAGACCCTATTAGAGCCTTAGCTAGTCTCACAGTGTTCTCTACTCCACTATATCCATGCATAATTAGTAATCTACGATTTCCAACCTCCACTATAGCTGGCTCGGGGTAAAATGACCAGCCGTATTTATTAAAGAGTGTTGTTAATTGATATACATCGCCATCATTATTCCCCTTGACAGCGATGAGGGGTAATTTCTTGAATACCTCGGCGAGCTTCTTAACTACAAATGGGCTTATAATGTCGCCGAGGTGTATGACTAATTCAACGCCGTGTTTTAATAGCTCTGCAGTGACTTGATCTATTGCTTTAAGGTTGTCATGGCTATCGCTCAATACACCTACAAGCAAAAAATACACCTTATTTAGTAAATGAGTGGATTAGCGCTACTCGACCTGTATTTTTACTCCCTTACCCTCTCCCTTACCGATCTTCTTGAGTTTGACTTCTAAAACACCGTTCTTATAGCTTGCCTTCGCTGATGAAGGGTCTACACGGGCTGGCAACTCTATTTCTTTATAATACTTCCTCTTCTCATTACTAGCGCTAATAATAAGGGTTTTACCATCCTCTGTAACCTTAACATCTATTTTGTCTTTTTCAACTCCAGGTAGCTCGGCGACAACGGATACTTCATTTTCCGACTCAAATACATCCACTAGAGGCTCTCTCTCCTCGACTATTGAAGGCTTCCCACGTATTTTCCTCACGTTTCCAAATTCCTGTATGATGGGCTTTCCATCGGGCCCGATCGTGATGCTGAATCCATATATGTAAGGCCCCTCTATCCTCTCAAATCTACCCGGCTTCTCCGGTTTAAATTCCCTCATCTCTTCGTAGAATCTCCTCTCAAACTCCCTCATAAGCCTCATTAGGTCTTCAAATATTCTGTCAATGTCGAAGAAGTCTTCGCTCCACCACCTTCTCCTTCTACGCCAGTATTCATCCCAATCCCATTCCAAGTGCATCACCGTTGATAAACTATTGTCATTAAGCTATTTATGTATTTATTCCTCGGTAGTGATTCGTAGTCTCGGGGTTTGCATTGGTTAAGGTTACAGTTGAATACATTAGAGTTAAGACTAGTGAGAGGTTTCAATTGATAGATATAACTAAGAATGTAGAGGAGATCGTGGAGAAGTCGGGTGTTAAAAATGGAATTGCACTTGTTTACGCTCCACACGCCACTGTAGCTATAATAGTTAATGAACACGAGGGAGGCTTGATCAACGACATATTGGTTAAGGCAAAGGAGTTTACAGAACCAGGTAGCCCCAAGTGGAGGCATAATGTAGTCGATGATAATGCACACGCACACATAGGTTCCGCGTTCTTCGGCTCTGATAGAGTGTTCCCCATTGTAAATGGAAGACTTGTAAGGGGTACTTGGCAGAATATTTTTCTCCTTGAAATGGATGGCCCGCGTCCAAGTAGAGAAATATTAGTTGTCGTGATGGGTGAGTAATTTGAGACTTTATGTTGCATCCGAGGAAGACGTATTGAGCGGGATTGTAACGGATATCTACTTTGTGAGGACGAAGAAGATCCTAGAGGCAAAGAGACTGAGGAAGAAGATTAGGATGGAGTACCATGTTGTGAAGCTCCCAAGGGGTTTTGAATGGGCTGTTTTCGCGGGGTTAGAGGAGGTATTATATGTTTTAAGAGGTAAACCTGTTACAGTATACGCTATGCCTGAGGGTACATTGTTCAAAGCTGGAGAGCCATTAATGATTATTGAAGGCTACCTAGACGACATAGTCCTCTACGAGACGGCAATACTAGGTATTCTCAGGCACTACACTAGTATAGCTACGAAGGCCGCTAGAATAAAGAAACTTGCTGGTGATAAAAAAGTATTATTCTTTGGACTCAGAGCACTACACCCCGCTATCGCGCCAGCGGTAGATAGAGCAGCATATATAGGTGGAGTAGATGCTGTATCAGGCTACGCAAGTGAAAAATACCTTGGTTTAAAGCCACAGGGTACTATGCCACACGCGTTGATAATAGCTTTTGGAAACCAAGTGGAGGCGTGGAAAGCATTCGACGAGGTTGTAGAGCCCGATGTCCCGAGGATAATGCTCGTTGATACATTCTACGATGAGAGAGTTGAAGCATTAATGGCTGCCCAACTACTCGGTGAGAGACTCCACGGTGTAAGACTCGACACACCTAGTAGTAGGCGTGGGAGTATGAAGCAAATTGTTGAGGAAGTTAGGTGGACGCTGGATATACATGGCTATAAGCACGTTAAAATAGTAGTTAGTGGTGGTATAGATGAGAAAGAAGTAGTTGAGTTAAGAAACCTAGTAGACG